>NZ_CP074134.1 GCF_018316655.1 Nocardiopsis changdeensis
GGGTCGTCGGCCCGGCCCGCCGCCCCGCCCGGGACCGGTGGTCGGCCGAGGGCATCCTGGGCCGCGCCTGGGAGATGATCGCCCGCCCCGGCGAGGACTCGATCCGGCGGATGTACTCCCACGTGTTCACCCCCTGGTACTGGGGCGGGACCGTGTTCGGCGGGGCCGCCCTGTTCGCGGGGATGGCCGCCCAGGCCGACCTGGCCCCGGCCGCGGCCTCCCTCATCGCCGCCGCCGGCGCCGGGCTCGCGGCCGCGGTCACCCCCCGGGTGCTGCGCTCCCGCTGGGGCAAGCGCCGCTTCCCGAGGGAGGCGGCGTGGGTGGCGGCCGAGACCGGGCACACCCGCGTCGTGGCGGGGGTGGCGGTGGCCTACACCGCGCTCACCGCCCTGGCCGCCCCCGCCACCACCGAGGGGTGGACCACCACCGCCGCGGCCGGGGTGCTCACCCTGCTGACCGTGTCCGCGCGCTGGTGGCAGCACCACCGCCACGCCATCATCGTCCGCAGGCCCGGTTTGGAGGAGATCTTCACCGGGCCGCTCCCGGACCCCGAGGACTCCGGCCAGGCGGTCCCGGCCGACCTGATGGGGCGGCTCACCACCCGCTGGCCCACCCACGTGGCCGCCCCGGGCAAGATGCTCCCCGGCGCAGCGCTGCTGGAGGTGCACCCCACCACGTTCGGGCTGATGGCCAAGGTCGAGACCGACGGCGACGGCCAGAGCGCCGAGGCCGTCCGCGCCCAGCTCGCCCGCCTGGGCGCCGCCCTGAAGATCAGCGCGTCCCAGCTGGAGATCGAGGAGGACGCCCCCGAAGGGGACGCAGAGCCCGACCCGACGGTGTTCTGGATCCGCGCGATCAGCCGCAAGATCATGGACGTCCCGGTCCCGCTGGAGGACGGCGCGTCCCGGGTGATCCTCCGGGAGGGGCGCACCCTGATCCGGATGGGCCGCTACGTCGACGGCGACGGCGAACCGGAGTGGCTGCTCTACGACGGCAAGTCCATGTGGTCCGGCTACATCGGCGGCATCACCGGGTCGGGCAAGTCCTCCCTGTCGGAGGGGTTGATGCTCGGGATGATGCAGACCGGGTGCACCTACACGATCTACATCGACCCCAAGGGCGGCCAGTCCTCCCCGCTCATCGCCGAGCACGCCAACTGGTTCATCGGCGACTCGGAGATGGCGACCTGGAACACGGTGGTTGACGGGCTCATCACCCTGGTCAAGGAGCGCGGCAAGTACCTGGCCGCCCAGGGCCAGTCCGGGTTCCAGGCGAGCCGGGAGTTCCCCGGGGTGTCGTTGATCTTCGATGAGTTCTACGAGGTCAAGAACGACCCCGCCCTGGCGGAGAAGGTCGGCTGGCTGGCCCGCAAGGGCCGCTCGGTCGGCGTCACGGTCGTCATCATCACCCAGGGGTACGGGCTGGAGGACTTCGGCCACGACTCGGTGCGCGCCAACGCCACCGCCGCCAACTCGGTGGCGCTGAAGATGCGCGCGAACCAGGCGTCGATCTTCGCCCGGGACTTCCCCCGGTCCAACCCCGCCACCCTGCCCGACACCGAGAACCAGCCCCGCAACAAGGGCCTGGCGGTCTCCCTCAAGGGCCGGGACTGCGTGATGCGCACCGCCTACTCCGGCGACGAGGTCACCGCCCGCCTGATGGCCGAGGCCGCCCAGGTCCAGGTCCGCGACTTGGACCCGTTCTCCGCCGACGCCTTCGACGAGGGCACCGGCGGGCTGTTCGCGCGCCGCCTGGAGGACGCCGACGCCGCCCAGGCCGCCGCGGCCGAGGAGATCGCCGCCCGCATCGACCGGGGCCGCAAGCTCCTGTCGGGGCAGAGCGTGGACCGCCCCGCCCGCCCCGAGCCCGTCCGGCCCGCCGCCGCACCGGCCGCCGGCGGGTTCGCGATGCCGCCGGAGGTACCGCACCGGGTCCTGGTCGACCTGGGCCTGGTCCGGGAGGAGAAGGCCGCGGCCGCAGCGGAGGCCGCCGCCCAGGTGACCCCGGACGGGATCACCGGCGCCGCCGCCCGCGTCCTGGAGCTGGTGCGCGAGCGGAGCGCGGTCACCACCAGCGAGGCCGTGGAGGCCCTGCGCCAGGTGCCCGGGTGCGGGGCGACCGCCGTCAAGGCCGCCCTGCGGGAGCTGCGCGACGCCGGGCTCATCGTCAAGCCCGGGTCGCTCAAGGCCCCCTGGCGACCCGCCTGAGCTTCACCCACCGTCATCGACCGGACGGCGACCAGACCCCGTCTGGTCGCCGTTTTCGTCCCGGTTTCCACCGATTTTCAGAGCCGCCGGGCCCCGAAATCCGGGGCCCGGTCCGTCCGGTCGCGCCCACGACCGAACACCCACCGTGAGGAGAACACCCGTGAACACCACCACCCTGACCGCCGCCGTCGACGTCCCGCTGGGCACCACGCCGGGCGGCGCCCCGGTCCGCTGGCGCCTGGCCGACCACACGGGCCGCCCCCACCACGGCCTGGTCGCCGGTCTCACCGCCTCCGGCGGGACCACCGCCCTGGCCCGCATCGCCGCCGGAGCCCACCAGGCCGGCGCCGCCACCGCCCTGTTCGACCTCGCCGGGCAGAACCTCCTGCACTGGCAGGACACCGGGGTGCGCCCGGGCAGGGTGATCACCCAGACGGGCGAGCTGGCCGCGTTCCTGGACGCCCTGGTCGACGGCGGGGCCCGCGCCGCCGACCGCGAGCCGCTCGTCGTCCTGGTCGACGGACCCCAGGGCCTGATCGGTGAGGCGGCCCGGTGGACGCACCTGGTCCGGCGCTCCCCCCTGCTCAACGTCGCCGTCGTCGCGCGGGTCTACGCGCCCGGCCTGGAGGAGTTCGGCAGCGCGCTCCTACGGGACCACCTGGCCATGGACCAGCACCTCACCCTCGGTCGGCTGCGGCCCACCACCCCCGAGGTCCTCGCCGACGTGCTGCCCGGCTACGCCACCCCCCAGGGCCCGACCCGGGCCGGGCGCGGCGTGCACTACCTGCGCGGCGCGCTCTCCCAGGTGACCGTCACCCGCCCCTGACCCCGTCCCCCACCCCCGATAAGAAGCGGCCCGCACTGACCACCAAGTCGGTGTGCGGGCCGCCCTACTCCCTCAGAACAGGAGCACCACCAGTATGACCACGACGAACACCACCTCCGCCAAGCGCTGCTCCGGCGACTCCGTCGGCATCCTCATCACCGACTCCGCCGACCGGCTGCTCATGGTCACCCGCGGGTGGTGGCCCAAGGGCACCGCCCCCGTGGCCGGACACGTCCGCGACTCCCACACCAGCGTCGCCGCCGCCCTGGTCGCCGAGGTCGAAGAGGAGGTCGGCCTCACCGTGACCGGGTCCTGCCTGCTGTGGGAGGGCCACCTGCCCAACCTGTGCGCGTCCCTGCCGCACCAGCCCCGGCCGGGGCACGTGTGGACGCTGGCACGGGCCACCGCGACCGGGACGGTGCGGCCCGCCCCCGGCGAGACCAAGGGCGCCCGCTTCTACTCCCGCCGCGAGGTGATGCTGCTGGCGTCGGCGACCCTGGCCCACTACCGCGCCGGCGGCACCCCCGCCACCCAGCCCGACGCGTCCCTGGAAGCGGTCTGGCTGCGGCTGCTGCACGAGGCCGCCTACCTGCCGGGCCTGTCCGCCGCCGACCTGGCGCTCGCCGAGACCGCGTACTCCACTCCGCCCGGCGAGTACTGGCGGGGCGGACGCCCCTGACCCGCTTCACAGCATCCTCCGAACCCCCGAACGAAAGGACATCTTGTTGATGCTGTTCGCCGCACTGCTGGCCGGTCACTGGATCGGCGACCACTGGCTCCAGAGCAACCGCCAGGCCCAGGACAAGGGCCTGGCGGGCCACCACGGCCGGTCCTGCTGCACCTGGCACGTGGCCACCCTCACCGCCGCCCAGCTCGCGCTGGTCCTCCTGGTGGCCGCCTACGACCCCGACACCTCCGTCCACCTCGCGCACCTGGCCCTGGGCCTGGCCGTGAACGCCGCCTCCCACTGGTGGGCGGACCGGCGCCGCCCGCTGGAGGGCCTGGCCTGGGCCCTGCACCCGGTCTCCGGCAAACGCGACTACTACGGGACCGACTCCGGGCGGATGGCGCTCGATCAGGCGTGGCACATGGCCTGGCTCGTCCCGGCCGCGCTCATCATCGGCACCCCGGACCTGACCACCGCCCTGGGGCTGACGTGCTGCTCCATCGCGGTGCTGCTGGGGTGCGACCTGCTCTCCCGGGCCGGATGGGGACTCGTCGCCCGCCGCGAACGCGCCGACGGCACCCTCCGCCCGTAGACCCCGTGCGCTGGCCCTGACCACTCCCTCCCCTACCGGGACGGCGTGGTCGGGGGGACCGCACGGTCCACCGTCCACACCCCCGATCCGAAGGAGAACACCGTGTCCGAGACCGAGCCGCTGACCTACCCGCTGCTCCCGCTGGCGGTGGCCTGCCCCCGGTGCGGGTCCGGGCCCCGCCAGTACTGCACCAGCCACGGCGGCACCCGCCTGCGCCGCTCCGACGTGCACCAGGACCGCACCCGCGCCTACCGGGCGCCCCTGTCCACCGCCCGGACCGACGACGGGGGGCAGGAGCGGTGATCCGCCAGACCACGTGCCTGTCCGCCGGGGAGGCCGCGACCGTCCACCCCCTGGAGCTGGCCTGGGACGCTGCCGACCCGCTCGTGCTCACCCTGAGGTTCCCCCTCGATGAGGACGACGACCTCGCGATCGAGTGGGCGGTGGCCCGCGACCTCGCCGCCCGGGGCGTCGCCTCCTGGGCCGGGGACGGCGACGTGCGCATCCGTATCGCCTCCCTGGCCCTGCCGCACCTGGCGGTCATCGAGCTGCGGGACGCCGACACCGGCAAGTGGGGGCAGTTCCTCATCCGCCGCGAGGACCTGGAGGCGTTCCTCGCCGCCACCTACGAGGCGGTGCCCGCCGGCACCGAGGCTGTCGACGTCGACCACGCCCTGGCCCTGCTGCTCGACACGGGCGGGGGTGAGGGGTGATGGGGTTCCGCACCCGGGTCGCCCCGGCCGGTACCGACCCCTGGCCGGCCCCGCCGCCGTGGGTCGCCCAGGCCCTGTGCGCCAAGGTCGGCCGCCCCGCGGACTGGCACCCGGCCGACTCCGACACCGCCGCCATCGCGGCCGCCGTCATGGTGTGCCGCGAGTGCCCCGTCCGCGCCGCCTGCCTCGAGGACGCCATGGGCGCCCGGGGGCTGCGCACCGGCATCTGGGGCGGCCTCACCCTCCCCGAGCGGCGCCGCCTGCGCCGGGCCCGCACCAAGGCTGCGAAACTCCCCGCGGCCTGACCTCACCCTCACAACGAAGGGCACCCGCCGAGTCGAGATCGGCAGGTGCCCTTCCCCTTCCTACCACCGAGAGGACTGCTTCATGACCACCGCCACCGCGACCCGCACCGCCACCATCACCGGCTCCGCCGGCCACCTCGCCGACCAGATCGGCTGGGTCGCCGCCCACCTGCCCACCCGCCCCGCCGTCCCGGTGCTGGTGGGGGTGCGGCTGAGCGCCACCCCCGACGGGGCGGTGACCGCCCGCGGCACGGACTACGAGGTGTGGGCCTGCGCCGACCTGGACGTGGACACCGACGGGCTCGTCGACGTCGTCCTCCCGGGCCGTCTGTTGTCGGCGCTGCTGTCCTCGCTGCCGCGCCACCTCATGGTCACCCTGGCCGTGGACCACGACCAGGTGCGCGTCACCTGCGGCCCCACCCGTGCGAGCCTGCGCACCCTGCCGCTGGAGGAGTACCCGGACTTCCCGGCCTGGCCCGAGCCGCTGGGCACCGTGGACGCGCACGACCTCGCCCAGGCGGTGTCCCGGATCGTCGCGGCGGCGTCGACCGACGTTGAGCTGGTCGCGCTCACCGGCATTCACCTCGCCTTCGGCCCGCAGGGCATGCAGGCCGAGGCGACCGACCGGTACCGGTTCGCGCTGGCGACCGCGCCGTGGACTCCGACCCTGGACGGCGACGACACCACCCACACCGCGCTGGTGCCCGCCCTCACCCTGCACCAGACCACCAAGGCCCTCGCCAAGAGCGAGACCGTCAACATCGGCCGGGACGGCGACACGGTGTCCCTGACCGGTGACGGGCGCCGCTTGATGACCCGGCTGCTGGACGGGGAGTTCCCCACCTGGGAGCGCATGCACACGCTCGCCCAGGGCCAGGACATCGAGGTCGACGTCGCGATCACCGCCCTGCGCGACACCATCAAGCGCGTGTCGCTGTTCGCCGAGCGGACCACCCCGCTGCGCATCAGCATCACCGGGGAGGGCCTGGTGGTGCGCTCGGGCAGCGAGGACCTGGGGGCGGTGGCCGAGGACGTCGACGCCCACGTCGAAACCGACCGCGACCTGGTGGTCCACGTGCAGCCGCACTTCCTGACCGAGGCCCTGGCCGCGATCCCCGGCGAGACGGTGCGGCTGTCCTTCGGCCACCCCGAGAAGCCGTTCCTCGCCAGGCCCGGGGATGAGGAGCAGAGCGGTCTCATGTGGCTGGTCATGCCCGTCCGCCAGCCCACCGGGGGGACCCGGTGACCCCGCTGACCGACGACGAGGTGCGCACCCTGCTCGCCCCCGGCGAGGCCGCCGACGACCTCCTCCTGGTGGTCCTTTCGGCGCTCCGGCAGGCCGGGCACCAGGTGGACGTCACCGACGCCTACGGCATCGGCGCCCAGGCCGCCGCCGAGCTCCACGTCGCCGGCGGGCGCCGGATGCGCCTGGTCGCCGAACCCTGGTAACCCCGCGGCCGCCCCAGCAGGTGGGGCGGCCGCCCTGTTCCCCGAAGGAGTCCCATGCCCAAGCCCCGCATCACCGTCGACAAGATCGCCCGCTCCCCGGAGTGGGAGGCCGAGCTGGCCCGCCAGGGCCTGCGGCCCGCGCCCGGAACCGGCCGTGGCGCCGCCCGCCTGCGCGGCGCGGCCCTGCGCCGTGGCGAGGACCCCCGCTACACCGACCAGAGGAAGGACGCCCGATGAACACCACCACCACGCAGGCCGACCCGGCCCCGGCGGTGCACACCCACCCCGAGGTGCGTCGCGCCCACCAGGTCCTCCAGCGCGCCCTGGACGGGTGCGCCGACGAGCGCGTGCGCGAGGCGCTGACCCGGGCGGCCGCCGCGCTGCGCACCGACCCCACCCTGGTCCTGGAGGTGGACGGGCAGCGCACCGTCGACCTCATCGCCGAGCTGGTGCGCCAGCTCAAGCCCCTGGGGCGCCAGGCCGTCCTGGCCCGCGCCCATGCCCGGCTGCTGGCCGCCCCCGACCTGGCCGAGGCCGACCGCCAGCGCCAGATCGCCCAGCTCGGCAAGGTCGACCTGTCCGCCGTCGACCGTGAGGAGGAGGTCCTGGAGCGGCTGCGTGCCCGGGCGCTGGCCCTGGCCGGCCGGGCACGCGCCGACTGGCGCGACCCCGAGCACCTGCGGCGCCTGGCCCTGCAGATGCTGCCCCCGGAACAGGAGCTGGAGGAGATCGCCTGGGCGCTGCGCAGGTCGGTCAGCGCCGCGGCCGCGCTGGCCCCGGACGCCCCCGAGGTGCGGCGGCTGCTCACGCTGGCCGAGCAGATCCACCCCTGAGATGCCCGGCCAGGCCCCCGGATGGGCGCACTGCGACGACTGGATCCCCGCGGACGCGATCCCGCTGCCCCCGGGCACACCCGTGGACTGCCCCGGGTGCCGACGCGTGCGCACCGCTCACGAGGGCCCGGTCCTCTACGCTGACCGCCAGAACTGACCCCCCGGAGGAACCTCATGACGTTCGAGCTCCACAGCGAGTACCAGGCTTCGCGCAAGATGGCCGAACGCCTGGCCAAGCACGCCGCGGACCAGGCCGACCCCCACCCCGATCGGGCAGCGGCGCTGGCCGCCGCCGGCCAGGTGTACGCCACCTTGGCCCTGGCGGCCGCGACCAAGCTCGCGGCCGAACTCGCCGAAGACGACGACTAGGAAGGCGACTGTGGAAGCCGTGTTCTACCACGCGCTCTACGGCGCGCTGGACTACTACTGGCACCGCTACGGCACGGACATGGACACCTGCGACATCCCTCCGTCCCTGGTCCGGATGGTCGGGGAACACGCCCAGGAGGCCCCCGCCGCCCTGGCTGCGGACCTGGACGCGGCCTTCGAGATGCTCGATGGGGCCGGGGTGCCCAGGGCGTCCGCCCTGGCGTGCCTGCGCCACAACCTGACCCATCCCGACTTCCCCCGGGCAGCACTCACCCAGACTCGCGGCCTGCTGGCCTCGCTGGAGCTGCACGGCGCCGCGACCGGGCACTGACCCCCGCACACCGCCCGGCCCCGCGCCCCGGAACCCCCGGGGTGCGGGGCTTTTCGTGTTGGGCGGTCGCGGAAAGTTCACGGGAACCCTCGCACACCACCCCCAACCGTGGAACACTATGTTCCAAGCACGGAACAAAATGTTCCAGAACCGAGGAGGGGTCATGCCCGACGCCCAGTGCACCATCGCCCGCGCCCTGATCACCTGGCAGGGGGCCACCACCGAGGTCCAGGGCCTGCACAACGACGCCCACCACATGCCGGACTGGGCGTGCGAGGACCGCGTCACCGAACACCTGTGGGGCCTGTCCGAGCCCGTCACCGCCCAGGCCGCCCCCACCCCCGAGGGCGGGGTGGTCGTCTCCTCCCCGCACCTGCCCGCGGCCCTGCACGCCATCGCCGCCGCCATGGCCGCCCGCGGCCTGCTCTCCGAGCGCCTGGACCGCGAGCGCGAGTACGGGTGGGGCCAGCGCCCGCCCCGCGACGGCTCCCCCGCCACCGTCGTCCTCCTGGACCCCGACGGCCGCGTGCTGGCCCAGGCCAGCAGCGACGACCACCCCGACGGCGTCCGCGACAGCCTGCGCGAGGCCGCCCGCGCCCTGGCCCTGGCCGAGGAGCGGGTGACCACCCTCATCCAGCGCGGCCACGACCTGGCCCTGGCCGACCGCCAGCTCGCCCGCCTGGCCGGACCCTCCCACACCCAGATCCGGCGGGTGCGCGAGCGCCCCCGCACTGCCCAGCTCCTGGAGCGCGACGCCGAGCTGGCCCTGGACCGGGCGGGCCTGCCCCGCACCGCCCCCGGCCCGGTCTCCTCCGGCCCCCTCCCCCAGGGCCTGGCGCTGCACGTGCGACGCGAGCGCGCCACCTCCGCCGACGCCCCGGCCGCCTGGCGGGTGTCCCTGACGGTCGTGGGCATGGGCCACCCGGACCGGCGCCCCGACGCCCTGGCGTTGCTGGAGCAGGGGGCGGCCGCGCTGCGCGGGGCCGGGCTGGCCCTGGACCACCAGCCCCCGGTCAGCGCGAGCGACACCGGCCGCTACACCGTCACCACCTGACCCCCGCACACCGCGAAGCCCCGCCCTCCGGACCACCGGAGGGCGGGGCCTTTTTTTGTGCCCACCTTTGTAATGACACAAAGGGTCACTCATGATATGGCCCACTTATCGTGAGTCAGGAAGGCGCTCCCGGACCCCCGGAAGCGGTATAGGAATACGGGCTCGCGGGGGTGTGGCCACCCCTGGGCGGAGGGTGGCCAGGGGTGGCCACGCTTTGTCCGGGGGCACGTGCCGGGAACCCCGGACACGGGACAGCCGGGGCGGCCATCCTGGACGGTGACCCCCGAACCGAGGAGACCGCCGTGCCCGATGGCCACGACCGCGACCGCCTGACCGACGAGCTGGCCACCCTGCTGGCCGAGGTGTCCGCCCGAGTCCGCCCCCGCCTGCTCGCCGACCCCGGCGACGACGCCCTGTGGGCGGTGCGCGAGGCCGCCGCCGGGCTGCGCCACCTGCTCAGCGGCGATCCCGGCCGCCTGGCCGCCGCGACCGGCCACCTCGAACGGGCCGCCGGCCACGCCCGCCAGACCGCGCCCAGGACCGACCGGCCCCGCCCGGACCGCCCCTGACCCCGTGGCCAACCCTGGCGCCCAGGCGTGGCCACGGGGCTGGCCACCCCGGGCGGACGTGTCCGCGCCCACGGGGTAGACCCCGGGCATGACCCATGCGGAGTTCGGCGAGCCCGACGAGGTGTCCGACGCCCAGGCCGCCGACGACGAGGCGTGGCTGGACTCCCTCCCGGCCGGACAGCGCGCCCTGCTGGAACTGGTCATCGCCCGGATGTGCGAGGCGGCGAGGGACAGCACCCACCGCCCCCGGAGGTGAGCCTCACCCCGTGGGCGGCAGGCCGGGGCCCGGCGGCCCGCCGGCCACGTCCACCGGCTCCTCCTCCCGGACCGGGCAGGGGCGTTCCCCGCCCCAGTGCGCAGGCCCCGCCGGGTAGGTGCGGGTGAGCGCCGCGCGCATCGCGCCCCGCGATCCGCCCCGCCGCTCCGCGGGGCCCGCCGCCGTCTCCTCTTCCATACGGCCCATGGTCGACCCGAGACCCGGTATCCACCGGAATCGGACGACATACGTCACTGACGACACACTCCGTGACACTAGGCAGGCACCACCCGATCCAGCAGGACCAGGACCAGCACATACGTCACTGACGAATCACTCCTAGGCACTAGGACACAACCGTCACTGACGAATTGCACCTAGGCATCATGCGGCCGGGGGCGCGTGGCGGGGCCCTGGCGGTACGAGGGGGCTCCCGCCCCCATCGACCCCCGGCACCGGACGGGAACCCGGCGCGACACCGGACGTGCGGGAGAGCCGTTTCCACGCGCCGGAACCCCGCCCGGACCGAACGGGGCGAGGACAGCGCGCGGGTGATCCGTATGAGCGCAGGTATCCCTCCGGGATAAGCGTCACTGACGGATGTGAGGCGAGTGAGCCTTTGTATCGCTGGCGAGATACCAAGGCTCACCGGGAAAACCTTCGTCAGTGTCGGTAGGGTCCCGCCATGGAGCACACCCCCACGGCCGACGACGGCCAGGCCCCCGAGCACCGCGTGATCGAGACCGTCCGGGAGAAGGTCATCCGCCGCACCTGCGGATGGTGCGGGAAGGACATCGCCCCCCGCGCCCACGGCAAAGGCAGGCCGCGCACCTACTGCTCCCGGTCCTGCCGCCAGCGCGCCTACGAGGTCCGCACCGCGAACGAGCGCCTGGAGCGCGACCGCGCCGCCGGCACCGCCCGGGCCGCCGACGACCCCGTCCGCGAGGTCGTGGAGCGGGTCGTCACCCGGACCACGGTGGTGCCCGTGGCCGCCCGCTCGGCGGCGGACCCCTGGACGCCCCGCCACCTCCAGGACCCCGAGCCCGCGCGGGAGGGGGACCTGCCGCGGCCGCGCGAACTCCAGCGGCTCCTGGCCCGGGTCGCCGCCGCGATCGCCCAGGGCGCCTACAACCCCTCGGAGGTGGACCGGATCATGCGGGGGGCGTCCCAGGTGCAGACGGCCGGGGACCGGTACGTGGACGCGCTCCAGGAGCGGTTGCGGGGCGGGGGCGGAAGGAACCGTCACTGACGGAAAAGAGGAAGGCGACAGCACCCAGGTATCGCAGCTACCGGCGTGTCGGCGTGTCGCACCGCCCGCGGCCGCCACGGGGCGCGCGTTGACTCCCTGGTTGACGGGTGGCGTTGAAACCGGTGAGTAGCCCCCGGCCGCCAGGCATCCCGGGCAGGATGGGGGCCATGACGACCAACACCCCCTCCTCCGGCCCGTCCGGGACGGTCTCCGTGCGCCTGGTGGGCGGCCACCCCCGCTGGGCCGGGCAGGTCCTGGAAGTCCCCCGCGCCGAGGTGCACGACGCCCCGCTCGAGGACGTCGGCGCGTTCCTGAAGATCGAGGACGGGTCCTACCCCGACCACCTCGCGATGACCGAGGGCGTGGACTGGCGGGCCCACTACGCCCCCGTCGCCGACGACGACCGGCAGGTGTGGCGGTTCCAGGGGTGGGTCCCCTCCTGACCATCGGCACAGGTCAACCGGCCTGCCAGCACACCAATACACCGGTGTAAAGGCACACCGGCGAACCGGTGAGCCGGTGTATCGGCCCACCGATGTACCGACAAGCCGGTCCACCGGTTCGCCGGTGCATGGGAGATACTCGCCGCCATGAGCGATGAACCGAGGATCTACACGGTCGCCAGCTACAAGGGGGGCGTCGGCAAGACCACCCTCGCCAGCGAGCTGGCCTACGTCCTGGGCGCCGTGCTGGTGGACCTGGACTGGGACCGGGGGAACGCCACCCGCGCCTGGGGCTACCGCACCGAGGTGCGGTCCAACGCGCCGATGCTGGACGCCATCGAGGCCGGACGCACCCCGCACCCGTTCAAGGGGGTGCGCAAGGCCGACCTGGTGCCGTGCCACGAGGACTTCGTGGAGACCCAGCCCGCCCCCGACGTCATGGCGTCCCTGCTGGAGCGGTGGGCGAAGGAGTGGGGGCGCGACCTGGTCGTGGACACCCACCCCGGCGGCAGCCCGTCGACCCTGGGCGCGATGGCGGCCGCGCACCGCATCCTGGTGCCGGCCCCGTTCGGCGAGAAGGAGCACGAGGCCCTGGAGGGGATGGTCCAGCAGCTCGCGGACTACCCGCTGATGGTGATCCCCTCCCGGGTGCCGCCGGTGCCCCCGGCCCGCGACATCGAGCGGCTGCGCAGGATCACCGAGGCCGCCGGGGTGCCGGTGGGGCCGCCGATCTCGCACTACGTGTGGCTGCCGCGCCGCACCCGCCGTATGGCGGTGAGCGCCCCGCCCGTCACCAAGCAGGGCCGGGGGTTCGCCGACGAGATCGCCGCGGTGGCGCAGGCGGTGGCCGCGTGAGCAACGGACTGGACGACCTGACCCAGCGGCGCCAGCGGCGCCAGGCCCCGCCGCCCAAGCACCCGCGCACCCCGCCCGAGGCGGGGCAGGAGAAGAAGGAGGCGGCGACCACGGCGACCACCGAGCCCGCGAAGGAAGCCGCCGTCCCGGCCGCGCCGGCGGACCCCGAGCCCGCACCCAAGCGGCGGCCCGCCAAAGCCAAAGCGGCCGCCCCCGCCGAGCGCAGCGACGCCGCCCGGTCCAGGCGGACACCGTCGGTTGAGGCCTACCTGGACCAGGAGCTGATGGACTGGCTCTGGCAGATCGAGGCCGCGGCCGTCGCGCGCCGGGAGCGGTCGGTGGCCAGCCCCGCGATCCGCCTGGCGCTACGGGAGCTGAAGAAGAGGATGACCCCGGACCAGGTCGTGGACGCGCTGCTGTCCCAGACCTCGGAGCGGACGGGGCGCCCCGGGCGGCCACGCCGGTGAACCGGTACACCCGTACACCGGCCTACGTTTACACCGGTGTATTGGTGAGCCGGTGTGCCCATGCGGATCCGGCCTGGTCAAGGGCCCGGAAATGAAGCGGGCCCGGCGTGTTGCACGCCGGGCCCTGGAGATGCCGCCGTTGGGCAGCTTCGGCCTCACGTCCACCGAGGTGGGGAGACGGCGCGTCCTCCACGCACTGAGGCCACCGTACAAGGCGGCGGCGCCCGTCGCACCTGGGAGGGGACTCCTCCGGGGCCTGTCCGGCTCACCGGGAGGGTGCTGCCGCTCGCTTCCTGTACGGGTCTGGGGATCCCGGCACCGGCCCCGGACAACCCCCTGAGCGCCTTCTGGGGGGCTCTGGCAGACTCCCAGGGGAATCACCCCCCTGTCCCGCCTGGAGGAGCCCGTTGATGCTGTCCTGGCCCGACGCAGTGACCGTCGCGCGCACCGCCCTGTGGCGCCACCGCGTCGAATCCCGCCAGCCGGGTGTCGACCCCGACGAGGGCGTGGACGTGGACCTCATCGAGACCGTGCTGGCGTGGCTGGTGCAGGAGGCCGGCGACCCGCGCGCGCACCGGTGCGCGGTCGTGATGCCGCTCCGCCTCCCGGCCGAGGCCACCGTCTACCAGCGGGCGCTCCTGGACGCCGCTGTCCGGTCCTGGGAGCGGGTGATGCCCCACGTGCACACGCTGGCGGCCGCCGACGCTCTGGGCGAGCACCTGGGCGCCGTCCCACCCGACGCGGAGGAGACAGCCGGGGTGGCGTTGCAGGGCGCCGACGGCCGGGTGGCGTGCCCGGTGTGCGGCCGCGACGAGGGCCTGGTGTGGCTGTGGGACGGACAGATCGTGCGGGGCCGGTGCCCGGCCGGGGACGGTGAATGGACTCCACGCCCCTACATCGGGGCGCCCGTGTGGGAGCAGATCTCCGCCGCGGTGAGGGCCAGTGCTGGCTAGGCTGGTGGGTGAGGGCCCGCGCTGTCTTCCAGGACGCACACGCAGGCCCTCCCAGGACCGGCCGGTCACCTAGTGGCCGGTCGGCCCCTCCCCGCTCTCGCGCCACAGCCACAGCAGGGTCCTGGCCACAGCCAGGAGCGTGCGGGCGGCATCGGCGGCCAGGCGCCACAGCCACCACGGCCGCCCGCCGTCGTCTCCCTCGCCGTTGCCGGGGCGCTTCCACGGGATCCGCATCTCGATCTCCTCGCTCGGGGAGCGGGACCGGGACCGGCCCCGCGCACGAGAGGGCGCCAGGCGGCCCCGAGCGGACGTCTGATCGGGCGGATACGGCGAATGTACCGCGCCCCACGACCATTACGCACGTGCATCTGCACATGCATTGATCAGGGACTTTAGGCCCGATCAGGTCATGCGGGGACAGGGGTCCCGGCAGTCACGATCCACAAGGAGTCCCCGGGGAGGTGCGTGTGGCCACATCGGGACAGGGGCCCCGCCAGCCCCGTGGTTCCCGGTAGAACGGCTCTCCCATCCCTCGCCCCCGGGAGCCGCCATGCCGCGCAACTTCAAGGGCCAGTTCAGCGACTGGCCGACCCAGGTGATCATCATCGTGGGCCTGGTCCTGCTGCTGGCGTGGATCAACGCGAACTGACCCGGTCGGACCCGTGCGCGATCCTGGACGCATGACCGACCACACCGCCCCCGCGCCGTCCGATGTCGAGCACCTGGCCGCCGTGCTCCGCCGCCGACGCGAAGAGCTGGCCGGCGCGGCCGGGGTGCGGATCGGCCGCGGCGAGGTCGTGCACCGGTTGGACACGCATATGTGGGCGGGTGTGGAGATCCCCGCGGTCGGCTGCCACGCCGCCGTGGATCCGCTGCGCCTGGTGGCGTCGGCCGGGCCGGTCACGTGCCGGAGGTGCCTGGGGAGCGGCCGCCAGGCGCAGGAGCAGGTGCCCGGCCAGACGGCGCTGCTGTGAAGGTGCGCCCCGCACACCCCGGGGAGCGGCCCGCCCTGGCGGCCGC
This sequence comes from Nocardiopsis changdeensis, assembly GCF_018316655.1. Classification (GTDB taxonomy): domain Bacteria; phylum Actinomycetota; class Actinomycetes; order Streptosporangiales; family Streptosporangiaceae; genus Nocardiopsis; species Nocardiopsis changdeensis. The sequence continues at coordinate 15,159 of NZ_CP074134.1, forward strand.
CGCGGCCCGCGCCGGGTCCGCCTACACCCCGGACGGCGAGCTGGTCCTGGTCGCCGTCGACGACCACGAACAGGTGGTGGGGTGGCTGTCGGGGACGCTGGCCGGCGCCTACCCCGGGCCCGGGGCTCCGTGCCCGCCGCCGCACGGCTACGTCCAGGCCGTCGTCGTCGCCCCCGGTGCCCGCCGTCGGGGGTACGGGCACACGCTGCTGGCCATGTTCGTTTCCAGGGCCCGCCAGGCTGGAGTGCAGTGGCTGTTCGCCGCACCGGACGAGGGCCCCGGTGTCGAGGCGCGGGCCGCGTGGTTGGCGTCGGCCGGATGGGAGCCGGTGGACGACCCCGGCGAGGCGTGGCCGGTGATGGGCCGGTGGACCACGCCCAGGCCGTGCGGCAGGCACGCGGTATGACTCCGGTGCGGCACCGGCCTGACGGGCGGCCGCGGATATTTCCCGGGGAACTCGTCGGCGCGCATGCGGGCCTACCCGCGTGTTCGGCAACGCCCAGGGCGCGAGGGATCGAGACGCCCCTCCCCAGCACCCTCCCGGGGTTCCCCGGCCAGGTGTCGTCTCCCGGCCGGGGCGGGCGTTTCAGGCGTCCCGGACGTCGACCTGGGAGGCCTCCAGTTCCAGCAGCTCCTCGTGGACCTCCCGGAGCTCGGTGACGCGGACCTGGACCCGGGCGGCGGTGAGCTGGTCGCCCTCGTAGTGGCGGGGGTCCCAGCCGGTCACGATCACACCGTCGCGGCCGAAGTTCTTGCCCACGACGAACCCCAGGTCCTCCAGGGCCCGGCGCATCTCGGCTGGCGCCTTGTCGCTGTAGTCGATGGTGTAGCCGTGGAGGAATCCGCGGACGATCATCCCGCCCCGAGTCAGTTTGGCTTCGCTGATCGCGATCCTCTGAAGCGAGATCCCCGGGGGGTTCATGGCGTGCAGGGCCGACAGGCAGATGCTCTTGATCTCGGGGATGTCGGCCGCGGTGACGCGGACCTGGCGGATGCGGCGCGCTTGTGCTTGCTGTGCGTGGCGGTCGATGAGGGCCTGGTGCTCGGCGGCCTGGCGGCGTTGCTCCTCCTGGAGGGCGAGTTGCTGCTCGGGGGTGGGTCGTCGGTCGAAGAGGCCCACGGCGGCTCCGTTCAGGGTCTGGGGGTGGCTGACCGCAACGCCCGACACGTTCCCGACCTGGGGAAGGGGCAACCCTGACCAAGGGCCTTTGGTGCGGGAGAGGGCATCTGAGATCTCTACACCGTCAAGGCGGGCGTTCTGGACGGTCCCGGCGAACACCAGCTCCCCGACGCCCGCGCGCGTTTTCGGCGTTGGCGCGCGCGATGGAGGCCGGCGACCGATCGGGGCGAAGCAAACAGGGCCGCCACCTGGACGGTGTAGATCATCCGGGGGTCGCGTGCGCGCCCGCGCGCGAGGAATGCCGGGTTTCCGCTGGATTTCGCCGGGTGCAGGTCGTTGCGCGGCACCGCTCACCGGCCCGGGACACGCAACGGGTTGCGCAGGAGAGGCGGGGCGACCGGGTCGTGCAGGTGCCTGCGTTGGTGGGCTTGGACCGGAACTTTTTAGCGCTCCGCATAGCAATCCGACCGGCATCTGCGCTGGTGAGAGGTGTTTTATACCGAGGCGGTATGTCCGGCATCTGCGGTGGCAGCCGGTCTTTTATGCATTCCTATTCACGCCGGGGCCGGCCTCGCGCGTGCGCGCGTAGGGCTGGGTCGACCGGTCGACGTTCCTGGGGGTAGCCGCACCCATGCGGCTACCCCCTCCCGAACACGACGAGGCGCCGGGCTACCCCTGGGGCATGTCCCGGAAGCGGCTGTAGTGCCCCTGGAACGACACGGTGATCTCCGCGGTGGGGCCGTTGCGGTGCTTGACCACGAGCAGGTCCGCCTCCCCAGCCCGCGGGGAGTCCTTGTCGTGCACATCCTCGCGGTGCAACAGGATCACGATGTCGCTGTCCTGCTCGATCGCGCCGCTCTCACGCAGGTCCGACATCTGCGGCTTCTTGTCGGCGCGGTCCTCGGACTTGCGGTTGAGCTGGGACAGTGCCACCACGGTGACCCCCAGCTCCTGGGCCAGCAGCTTCAATGCGCGGGAGATCTCGGTGACCTCCTGCTGCTTGCTGTCGTAGCGGCCGTCGGTCTGCACCAGCTGCAAGTAGTCGATCACCACCATCCGCAGCCCCAGGGACCGCTTGATGCGTCGGCACGCCGCGCGGATCTGGGCGAGCTGGCTCACCCCGGTCTTGATCACCAGCTTCGAGTCGCTGATCACAGGCATCGCTGCCCGCATCGCCTCCCAGTGGTAGTCGTCCACCATCCCGGACTTGATGCCGTGCAATGGCACCCGTGCCTCGGCTGAGAGCATCCGGTCGACGATCTCCTCCTCGCCCATCTCCAGGGAGAAGAACGCCACGGTCTCCCCCCCGCGGAACGCCGCCTCGCGGGCCATGTCCAGAGCCAGGGTGGTCTTGCCGACTGCCGGGCGGGCGCCGATCACGATCATCTGCCCGGCCAGCAGGCCGCTGGTGAGGGCGTCCAGGTCAGCAAACCCGGTCGCCAAACCCTGAAGGCCGCCGCCTTTGGCTGCGCGCTGTTCGATGCGGTCCATCGCGGCGGGCAGGTAGTCGGCCGGCAGCGGGTCTTCCTCTTTGGTCTGGGTCTGGGTGATCGCGAGGATCTCGCCCTGGACGGCGTCCACCAGGTCCACCGGGTCGCCCTGGGCGGCGTAGCCCAGCTGGGCCGCGCGGGTGCCGACCTCGATCAGGCGGCGCAGCAGGGCGTGGTCGAACACGATGCGGGCGTAGTAGCCGGCGTTCGCGGCGGTGGGGATCGCGCTGGTGAGGGTCGTCAGGTACAGGGACCCTCCGGTGCGGGCGGACTCACCGCGGCGGGTGAGCTCGGCGTTAACCGAGACGATGTCGACGGGCTCGCCCTGGTCCATGAGCGAGCAGATCGTGGTGTAGATGACCTGGTGTGCGGGCCGGTAGAAGTGTCCGGCCGCCAGGACCGCCATGACGTCCACGGCGGCGTCGGCGGAGATCATCATCCCGCCGAGCACGGCCTGTTCGGCCTGGAGGTCGTGCGGGGGCATGCGGGTTTCGTCGGTATCGGTCATGCTGGTGTCTCCATCCCATGGGTGGGAGGGGCCGGACGTCGCCTGCAAGCTGAGCGTCCGGCCCCTGTGGTGTTTCCGGGGGTCGAATCAGGAAGAAGCGTCGGCGGGTGCCAGGCGGGCGGCCAGGTCCGGACGGCGCACCGGCCCGAACCGGTTGAGCAGCAGCTGGGCCATGCGCGGGTGCAGGAACGCGCACACCGGGCAGTCCAGCGGCTCGCGGTGCTCAGCACACACCGCGTCGGGGCCCGTGGGCTCGGATGTGCCTGCGCGGCCCTGAGGCGCACGCTCACGCCTAATCTCGCCAAGACGGTAGGTGAGGTCCTCCAAGCGGAAACCGTTGATGTAGGAGCTTGGAGAGCCCACCGGGCGCCCACGGCGGCGCGCATGTTCCAGCAGCGACTCGATGAGCTTCTCCGCTTCCTCCTTCGTCGCATCGGTGCGGCGCATCACGATCTCCGCAGCGGTTTCGCCGTTCTTAGCCGAAGGCTTCTCCTCCTCTTCATCAACCCAGCCCGACCCGGCACGGGCGGGAGCCTTCGCAGCCTCCTGTGACACCTGATGACGAGGAGCTGACAAGGACTGATGAGGAAGGGGTGCACTGGGCTGCACCCCATGGGGTGCACTGGGCTGCACCCCATGGGGTGCACTGGGCTGCACCCCACCAACGGGGGAGGGTGCACTGGGCTGCACCCCTTCCGAAATGCGGTTTTCCTCGGAGGGGGTTGCGGAGATGACGGTTGGGTCGGTCAGGTCATCCACCCCGACCCATGCCGTGGTGGGACCGTTGCCGTAGTCGAGACGGACGCGCAGCGGGGCCTTCTTCTTGCCCTCGCGGTCGGTGAGTTCCACGACTGTGGCCTTCTTGCCTGCGTGAACCACGGTGTTGCCGAGGCCGTACCAGCACACGAGCGAGTGGGCGCGGGAGCCAAGCCGCCAGCGTGCACGGGGAAGCCCGTCCTTGAAGAACCCCTCACGGTCGGCCAGTTCCTGCAACCGCCGACGAAGTTCGGCTCGATCCTCAGCCGTGACCTCACGAGCGGTGTAGGAGTCCAGGCGCCGGTCCTTCTTGGGACGCTCCGTTTCAGGGAAGGGCCGCCCGGTGCCGCCCCACAGGTCCCACGGGCCGTGGATACGCAGACGACTCACGGTCTGCTTGCCCTGTTCGTTGAAGCACTCCAACACGGAGAGATAGCCCGTGTCGGTGAGCGCTTTGAGGTGGTTCTGGGCCTGGCGGGTCTCCATCTCGGAGTCCGCTGCCAAGGTGTCGGGCTTGATCGCCCAGGACTTGGTGTCGTTGTCGACGGTGTCGGCGAGATTGGCCAGGATGAGCTTGCGGCCGGGGATCTTGCCGAAGGAGAGGCGGCGCACGTAGGCGTAGGCCTCAACACTCATGGGGGTCCGCTTTCTAGGCAGCCCTCGCACAGGTCACAGCACTTTCGGGTACCCAAAAGGTGCCCGATCGCTCCCCGTTCGGCTACAGTGGCCGATGTCTATCATCAGGGGCGAGCAGTACCGTGTTGCTTCGCGAGAGCAACCAGCTTGTCTTGGACGAGGCCCGGTTTGGTCGCCGGGCCTTCGTCATGTCTGGAGTGGTGAAGGTGGTCAGTCCCCCACCACGTGACGTGGGGACGACCCTACTGGAATCGCGCGTCTCCAGGGGTGACAGCTGGGCTGCTGGGCCTCCCAAGTCACACCAAAGCGCGAAAAGAACCCCGGATGGCGAAGGCCACCCGGGGTCTGTTGTTCAGAGTGAAGCTTCTACAGGTCGTAGACGAAGACCTGCCGGTCAGCGGGTGCGGCGATCTCGGTGATCTCCAGGACCTGGTCGTCGGTTCCCCGTGTGATCCGCTCGATCACCACCACGGCCACGTCACTGCTGATACCGAACAGCTCCTGCCATTCGGCGTCAGCCACACGCGCCGACACGCGGTCCTGCTGGCGCAGCTTGTGGCCGGCCTCCTCCATCCGCGCGTACATCCCGCCCGCACCGGTGTTCAGCTCGGCGAGCTGCGGGACCTGGTCGACCACGGCCGGGTGCAGGTACGTCACCGCGGTCTGGAGGAGCTGGCCGTCGCCGCTCATCCGCCGGGAACGCACCACCGTTTCGGTGCCCTGCGGGACTCCCAGGCGGTCAGCGATGGGACCGTTGAGCTCACTCCTCCGAACCTTCGTTTCGACGTCGGGCTGAACTCCCGCGTCTTCCAAGTCGCCGTAGAAACCTCGCTGGTCACGGGCCGCCATGCGGTTGCTCGCGGTTCTTTCGATCATGCTCTCCCCCTTGGGTTCTAGTCCGGGACCTTGAATCGGTAGGACCAGACAAAATGGCTGCTTCGGTAGGTGCCCCGGGCGTACTCAACCGGTCGTCCCGTGGCGTCAAACGCGGTGCGCTTCAGGTCGAACACCGGCTCACCACTCAGGAGGTGAAGAACCTTCTCCTCCTCTGCGGTGGGCATACGGGCGGAGATTTCCTCCTGGATCTCATCCGGACCGATGCCGCGATCATCGAGGGCGGAGTAGCCGCCACCGTGCCCGGCCGGGCCGGGGGACGGGTCCATGATGGGCGTGCCCTCTACGTCTTCGCGGCGGTACCAGCTGGTGAGGATCTGGGTGGGTTCCCCCTTGTCGACTACGACTCGGGCACGTTCGATGACGGGGTCCCCTTCGGCGATCTTGAGGGCTTTCGCCACTTCCTTCGTCGCGGAACACTCCCGGACGCTCTGAGTCTGGTCGTCGCGTGACCAGCCCCTGCCGGCCTCCTCCCGGTCCGCGATGAACGCAACCTTGCCCTGGGCCCGCTTGGACCGGCTGTAGCGCTCCGCGCCGAGGCACTTCATGGGCGGCGTGCGGCGGACGAACGTCCCCTTGCCCCGCTTGGTCTCGACCAAGCCAGCTGCTTTCAGCCTGGCGATGGCGTGCCGCACGGTGTCGTGCGACACGCCGTAGTGCGAAACGAGGACATGGGTCACCGGGAGCTGTGCCCCTGGGCCCAGGTCCTCGCTCTCGATCCTTGCTCGCAGGTCATCAGCAACCTGCTGAACAGGGGATCGTCCATCGGACGGGTTGATCGGCATACGGACATCCTTCCATGGATCACCCCACTTTCCCAACACCCCTAGGGAAAGTCTTGACGAGTAACGGTACCCGAGCTTAGAGTCGTGTCAGCAACTTTCACTAGGGAGCTAGGGAAAGTTGCAAGAGCCCAGCTTGTAACAGGTGAGCTATGCCCTGAGGAGGCGTGATGCTGTCGATCGCGGAGGTAGTGGAGGCCACCGGCGCACCCCGCGCTGACGTGATCCGCGTGATCCGCGGCGGCGGCACCACCCAGGCCGACTGGCACATCGCCTGCGCCATCGAGCGGTTGGGTGGTCGGCGGGCCGCGGACCTGATGTGGGGTCCGGAGCGGATTCCGACCGAGACCCCCACTCCCACGAACCCGGACGCCAAGCGCATCGCCGGGGTGCGGATCTACGAGGAGCCCACCGCCCCGGACGCCCCGCAGACCGCCCTGCCGGACTACCCGGTCCGGGAGGAGCCGCTCACCGGCCGCGAGGCCGCCGAGGAGCTGGCCGCCTCGGTCCAGGCCGACCTGGGCGAGGTCCTGGAGGACGACGACGCCGCGGCCCGCCTGACCGCTGCCTGGTCCACCCCCGCCGAGGGCCGCCGGGTCCTGGCCCGGGTGGTGCCCCTGGCCCTCCTCACCCCCCGGGGCCGCGTCCGGCTCTGGAACGCCGAATACGCCGCCGCAGACGCGGCCTGACCAGCACCACCACACATCCGACACACCCGAGAGGGGACAGCTATGTCCAGGATTCGCCCCAGGCCCACGACGTTGTCGCAGACGCCCGCCCCCGAGAGCGACTGGTCCGATTTCGACGAGCCCGAGGTTCTGTGGCCCGCCCCGGGCTCCAAGGACCACCACCTGTTCGCCGAGTTCGACACCCCCGCCCCCGCTCCGGCCCGGCCGGCGCCCACCCCCGAGATCGTCCGCCTCCAGACCGAGATCGCCTGGGCCCAGCGCAACCAGGACCTGTTGTCCTCCGCCCTGGACGCGACGCTGTCCCTCCTCCAGATGTGCCTGTACCGGATCGAGGTCCTGGAGGCCCAGCCGCAGATCCAGGAGCGGTGCCCCGAGCCCCGGGGCCACTCGATCTCCCTGGGGAAGCAGGTCGACGAACTGGAGGCGGAGCTGGCCGGGCTGCGCGTCGACGACGTGCTGGTGAGCGCCACCGCCTGACCGCCGCCCCTGGGGCGCCTGTTCCCCACCGGCCCGTCCTGCCGGTGGGGTTCGGGGACCGCAGGGTCCGACACCACCCACGAGACGAGGAGCCGCCCATGCCCGCGACCACCATCGACCACGAGGACTACATCAAGGCCGCCTGGCGCGCCATCCCCGACGCTCAGGACTGCTGGACCTGGACCGACCCGACGGCCGCCTGGGAGGCCCTGGAGGAGGAGATCGAGGTCTCCGACGCCGCGATCGCCTGCTCCTACTACCTGGACACCGTCGACCCCGGCCGCGCCGGAATCGTCACCCTCCCGGACGGCCACGCCCTGGGCTGGCACGAGACCGGCGGCTGGACTGTGATCGGCCACGCCGGTCTGGTCACCGTCCCGGGCGCCCTCCCGGCGGACGCCTCCCCGGCCCAGGTGACCCGGCTGGCCGCCGCCGTCTGACCGAGGACACCACCGATTCCCCCGACACCGCGAGCCCCGCCCACCACCGGGCGGGGCTCTCCCACACCCACAGGAGTACCGATGACCGCTTCCACCCTGTTCTCCGGCCCCGCCGAGATCGACACCACCGCCATCGAGCACCTGCTCACCGACCCCGACCTGCACGCCGACCACCTGCCCGGCGAGACCGCCGAGGAGCACGCCGCCCGCACCACGGCGGCCGCCGACATCACCGCGACCCTGCTGGACGAGCTGGCGGAGCCGATGGCCGACCACCCCGACGGGCTGGAGGCCGGCATCCAGGCCGCGTCCGCCACGATCCGCGAGTGGGTGGACGCCTACGCCGACTACGTGCACGACCTGGTCGACGGCGCCGACGAGGCCATGGGGCGGTGGGCCGCATGATCAGGGACTTCGTCGGCTACTGGTACGACGCCGTGATGGTCCGCGGCCCGATCGAGGGTGTGCTGCGGGGCCTGATGGCCGTCTCGGTCCTGGTCGCGTGGTGGCTGATCCTGGCGGGCACCGCCGGGGTCTGGGTCATCATCGCGGCCCTGTACGGCACGGTCGTGATCTCCGCGTGGGCGGCGCTGGCCTGGCCGCCCCGCTGCTGGTGCGGAACCCGCCACTGGGACGCCGCCGACGACGACCACGACCCGGACCAGTACGGGAGGGCCGCCTGATGCTCTCCCGCTGCCTGGCCCGCCTGGCCTGCCGCGTCACCTACATCCACTGCGGCGTCCCGATGGAGTTCGAGCACCTTCCCCGCGCCCAGTACGTGTGCATGGTCTGCGGGGCCTCCCGATGAGCGCCGCCGACATCGAGTTCCACCGGTCCACCTGTAGCGCCTGCTGGTCCGGCCGCGACTGCGCCACCCTGCGCTGGCTCCAGGGCGGCCCCTGGCCCTCCCTGTGGGGGTGGTGGTCGTGATCGGCCTGATCATCGCCGCCGCCTCGGTGGCCGTGGTCGGCGCCCCGCTGCTGCTGGTGGCGCGGACCGGGCCGCTGCTGGGCTACGCCGCCCGACCCCAGCGATTCCGACGCCGCCGCCTGTTCGCACGCCGTTCCCGGACGTGACGAGGCCCCCGCCACTCGTCCTGGCGGGGGTCTCGCACTCCCCACCCAACCACACCTGATCTGGAAGGAGCGCGCCATGGAGCGCGAAACGACCGAGACCCCGAAGAAGACCACCACCGACCCCGACACCACTGTTGCGAGCCGGATCGACCCGGTCCGCATCGGCGCCACCGTGGTGACCGGCGCTTCCGCCGCGTTCACCGCCTGGACCGTGTGGGACATGCTCTCCGGCATCGCACCCGACGCCCTGGCCCTGGGGCTGGGCGTGGGTGTGGAGGCCCTGTGGCTGTGGCTGCTCGCGATCGAGTGGCGCCAGGCCGGGCTCACCGGGCAGGTCCACCGGCTGCTCACCCTCACCGGCTGGGTCCTGGCCGGGGCCGCCGCCGCCGTGCTCATCGCCCACGGCGTCACCGAGGGCTCCTGGGTGCTGCTGGCCCTGGCCGTGTTCCCCGTCGCGTCCAAGGGCGGTTGGCACTGGCTGACCCACAGCCACGCCGCGGCGACCCTGGCCCGCCTCGCCGAGAGCGCCCGCCGGCGCGACCGGTCCGCGGCCCTGTCCACGGACCTGACCGAGGACGACGAGGTGGAGCTGGCGGAGATCCGCCGCAAGGCCGCCAAGGCCAAGGCGAAGGCGGCGGCGGAGGCCGAGCTGGCCGCCGCCGAGGCGGAGGCCGACCGGCTGCGCCAGGAGGCGGAGGCCGCCGCCGAGCGGGTCCGCCAGGAGACCGAGCACCAGATGCGCCAGGATGCGCTGCGCCGGTCGCTGGAGGCGCAGATGGCCGCCCAGCGCGCCGACGCGGACCTGCTCAAGCAGCGGTTCGCGCTGGAGCAGGAGCTGCGGATCATGCGGCCTATCGGTGCCGGGCCCGCCATCGGCAACGAGCAGGTTCCCGACGACGCCTCCGCGATCACCGGGCCTCTCGGCGGAACCGCGACGGCGGGGTTCGGGTTCCCGCAGAGCGCCCCGCCCCGCCGGGAGCCCACGGTCGACGACCGGGCGGTGCCCAGGGTGCCCACCCCGGGCGGCGAGGGCGAGCGCAACCGGGCCGCGGTGCTGGCCGCCTACGAGCGCCTGGCCGCTGACGGGACGGTCCCGTCGGTGTCGGCGATCGCGACCGAGGCCGGGGTGTCCCGGCGCACCGTGAACCGCCACCTGCCCCCGCAGATGCGGGGCTGACCCGCACCCGACTGGGCACCCCTGGGCACCCCTCCTGACCTGGAGGTGCACAGGGGTGCCCACCCGCCCGCTCCGGCGGGTGCCCACACCTGCCCGGCCCCTCGCGGTCGGGCGGGTGCGGGCACCGCTCCGGCGCCGCGCGAACCACTGCCACCCCCCGCGAACCGGGGGTGAGGTGGCGCCGCGCGAACCCTGGTGCCCACCCTGCCCACCCCTCAACCCCGGAGGTCCGATTCAGCACCGATTCCATCGACGCCCCCGCGCACCGCCCCGGTGGTGCGCACCCCCGGCCGGGCCGCTGCTCTTGATGGGTGGCGGCCCGACCCACGCCTCGAGGAGGACCGTGAGCAAGTACCTGGACCGCGACGGGTCCCGTTACGGGATCCCCACCTACCCCCGCCACCTGGCCCCCGCCGGGCTGGCGACCCGCTACCAGCTCCGCCGCCTGGACCTTCGCCCCGGCGGCCAGGAACCGGCCGCCCAGCTCATGTGGCGCTCGCGCGCCGGCGGGTCCCGGGACGGCGTCCGCATCGCCTGGCTCTACCACGTTCACCTGGCCCGCCCGGTGAGGCCGATGACACCCGCGAAGGAGCGGGCGCTGGCCAAGGCCTTGATGGCCCGGCACACGTGCCGCGACTGCGGCGAGATCCACCCGTACTGCCTGCCCACGTCGCTGGGCCGCACCTGCCCTCCGGGCACCGGGTGCGCCACCACCGTCGACCTGGCTCCGGGCACCGGGTGCGCCACCACCACCGTCGACCTGGCCGCGTAGGCCGAAAGGAGCAACACACCATGCTTGACCTGCTCGAACGCCTCGCGGGCCTGGTCCGCGACCGCATCCACGGCGAGTGCTACGAGCTGATCGCCCACCAGCACGACGCGGTGTCCGCCAGCGCGGCCGCCCACCACCAGGCCGAGGCCGAACTCGCCGCCGCCCGTGTGGAGCTGGCCGCCGCCCTCGCCGAGAACACGACCCTGCGGGCCCTGCTGGACGGCGCCGCCGCCCCCGCAGACCGCGCCTGACCTGTACCGATACCACTGATTGGAGGGGCCGATGGGTGCCCTGCCCGACCCCGCGTCCCCGATCCCGGGCACGCACAACCACCGCCGGACCCCCGAGGCCGCCCCGCCGCTGCGGGCCGTCCCCGGGCCCCGGCCCACCGCCCCGGATGCGGAGCCGACCACGCCGTCGCAGGCGCCGCCGGCCCCTCCGACCCCTGCCCCCGCGCCGGAGCCGCCCGCACCCGAACCCGCCGCCCCGGCGTCGGACGTCCCCCAGGGCACCCCGGAGCAGGACGGCGCCCAGGGCGAGGACGCCCGGGGCCTGGACCTGGACCGCATCGCCGCCCTGCGGGCCTGGGCGGCCGAGCACCTGCGGCCCCCGGACCTGCTGAACGAGGCCACCCCCGGCCTCAAGCAGCTCTGGGAGGACGCCCTGCGGGGCGACCACCTGCCCGCGAACCCCGTGGTCCGCGTCGCCGAGATCGCCCGCCTGGTGGTGGCGCTGCCCGTGATGGCCGCCGCCGTCCTGCTGGCCTGGTCGATGGTGTCCGCGGCCCGCACCGCCGCCCTGCTGCTGGGCGCCGCGGCCCTGTGGATCGTGCTCGGCTCGCTGGCCGGGGCGATCACCGACCTCCTCTGACCCGACTACCTGCACAGACAGGAGAACCAACCATGTATTTCGTGACGGCCGTCGGCCTGTTCGCCGCGGCCTGGCTCACCAACAAGAAGTGGGGCAAGCACTGGTGGCTGCCCATCTCCCTGGCCGCGCTGGGCTCGCTGGCGCTGGCCGCGAGCGCGGTCGGCGGCTGGATCGGCTACGTCCTCAACCTCGGGGCCGGCGCGATCGCCGGGGCCGTCGGCGGGATCTTCGGCGGCGGCGTGTCGGCGTCGATGATCCTGGGCGTGGGCGCGCTGATCGGCACGATCATCATCATCGCCGACCTCATGGTCGACCGGTCCTGCAACAAGGCCGCGATCATCAGCTTCGTGTTGACCCCGATCGCGGCGATGTACGCGGGCGGGATCATCGGGTCCCTGCACGGCGGTCTGCGCGACGCCGGCGCCGGGGCGGCCACGGGGCTGATGAGCGCCCTGATCGGGGGCTGATCCGATGGACCCGTTCAGCGCGCTGGTCATCGCGGCCCTGGTCACCTGGGGTACCGCCGGGGGCGGCATCAAGGACACCTCCGCGATCCTCAAGGGCCAGACGCCGCCGTCGGTGGCCTACCGCACCGCCCGCATGGCCGCCGACAAGGAGAGGCTGCGGGCGTGGGAGCGGGCCCTGGCCGAGGGCCGGCCGCTCCCCGCGGCGCTGGAGCCGCGCCGGATCCGCATCAAGGACCTGGCGCGGCACTGGTGGGAGGACGCCCTGGAGGACGTCGATGCCTGGCGGGCCGGGCGGCGCCTGTCGCGCCCCGAGCGCAAGGCCGCCCGCGCCGCCCGCAAGGAGGAGAAGAAGTCCCTGATCAGCAGGGGCTACGACCTGATCAAGGCCCGCGGCCAGAAGCGCTCCGGCGCGGACGCCGATCCGGACGCCGATCCGGACGGCCCGGCCCCGGCGGCCGACGACGGCGGTGGCGGTGAGGTGCCCGACAACGTGGTGCCCCTGCACGGCCCCCGCCCGGGGCGCGACAAGGACACCAAGGACACCGAAGGGCCCGACACCGCCGGGCAGGCCCCGGACCAGCCCGAGGACCCGGAGAAGCCCCAGGAGCCGGAGAAGCACCCGGTGATCGACGGCGACCGGCCCTTGTTCGAGGGCGCCTCGAAGGAGGAGCTCGCCGACCTCACCGACGCGCTGGGGGAGTTCATCGAGGCCCGTGACGCCCGCGACCGCGACCTGGCCCGCGAGCTGGTCGCCTCCCTCAACACCGACAGCAAGGAGAACACCGACGTGCCGCACATCGACCTGTCCGACGCCGAGACCCTGTCCGCGCACCTGCGGGCCCTGGGCAGCTACGCCGACTACATGGACCGCATCGCCGCCGACATGGACGTCCTGGCGGCCGGGATGGCCTCCCACCAGATGGGCCACATCGCGGTGGGCCAGGTGTCCGCGGCGGGGACCGCCAACACCGAGTCGGCGGCCAAGTGCCGGGCCGTCCGCGACCAGCTCGAGCGCGCCCACACCGTGGTCGCCGACGCCCGCGCGGCCACCCCCGGGGCCGCCGACGGCGACTACCTGACCCGGGGACAGTAGACGCTCCGTCACCGACCAGATCGCGACCAGACGGCGACCAGACGAGATCTGGTCGCCTTCTTTGTCCCACTTTCCACCGATTCGTATGGTCGCCGGGCCCCGAAAACGGGGGGTCCGGCGGTCCGGTCGCACCCGCGACCGAACACCCCTGATCGTCACTCACAGTGAAGGATTTCGCGTATGTCCGAGAACGCCTCCAACGCCTCCAGCGCCCCGGCCGGGGGCGGCGGTTCCACGACCAACGTCGTCGAGAGCGGGGCCTCGGTGGGGATCACCGCCGGGTCGGTGTCCGGCAGCACCGTGATCGTCGGCCAGCAGCCCGCCGCCGCCGTGGTGGTGGACCTGCCCTCCTACCACGGCGACGTGAAGGCGATGGCTGCCCACACCGAGTTCGTGAACACGGTGATCCTGCCGCACTACGAGGGGCTCATCGCCGCGGCCCGCCGGGCCGGGATGGGCGAGGAGCTGATCTCCGCCCTGTCCCAGGGCCAGGAGGCCGTGGAGATGGCGCGCACCAGCGTGATCACCGCCCGCACCGCCGTGGTCGCCCTCAACGAGGCCGTGGCCCGCGCGCACGCCGACGCCCGCGCGGCCGCGACGAAGAAGACCTACTACATCGCCGACTGACCCTGTCCGCCCCCGCGCAACGCCCGGTTGCGCGGGGGCGGGTGCCCGCCACGCGGGCGCCGGAACCACCGTCCGGCGCCCACGTGACCGACACCCGCCCCACCACCGCACCGAAGGAGGCCCGCCGTGGCCACGAAGACCAAGACGCGCATGTCCCAGCGGGACCTCACCCGCGCCCTGGACCGCATCACCGCCACCCTGCCCGACATCGAG
>NZ_CP074135.1 GCF_018316655.1 Nocardiopsis changdeensis
CCCACAAGGCCGAGAACAGCCCCGAGCCGGTGAGCGTCGCACCTTCGCACGCGTGCTACAAGTGCTACCCGTATCACGCGTGCGAGACCGTGGGGCAGGGGACGCCAAGTGAGGCCCGAGGGGGCACGGGGGCGGGCGCCAGAGCGATTTCTGGCCCACGATAAGTGGGCCTTATCGCGGGTCAGGCATGGATCCAGGGCGGCCTGGGCCGCAAGGCCCCGGGGAGCCCGCCACGCGCCCAGGGGCCGCGCGGGGCCCGGGCGCACCGCCTCAGGACAGGTCGAGGGCGGCTTTGAGCCCGGCGGCGACCCGGGTCATGGTGGCGTGGCTCAGCACCCCGACGTCCTCCAGCAGCTCATCGGCGAACAGCAGGGTGATCTCGTCGCACAGCACGTACCCGCGCAGCGGGGCATCGGCCGGCCCCAGAGGCACCACGGTGGTGCGCTCCTGCTTGCGGGTGGTGGTCAGGCGCACCGCCAGGCAGTCCCCGAGGTTGCGGTTGCGGTGGTTGTTGGAGACCACCGCGTAGGGCTTGCGCTGCTGCTCGCCCTCCTCGGTGTCCAGGTAGACCCAGTAGACGCGGCCCCGGACCGGGGTCATCGGTCTCCCTCCGGAGAGCTCCGGCGCCGGCGGCGCAGTGCGGCCCGCACCGCCCGGTCCTCGTCGTCCTGTTCAGCGGCGATGGCCTGGTACTCGGCCTCCAGCACCTGCTCCTGCAGTGCCTGGCGGCCTACCTCGATCAGGGCGGCCAGGGCGGCCGCCTCCGAGAGCTGGCTCGGCGCCGGAGGGCAGGCGGATGCCGCCGCGGGCGGCGAGCACGGCCAGGGCGTCGTGCTCGGGGGTCCCCGCGGTGCGGGCGGCCTGGACGGTGCGGTCGGTGTCGGGGTCGATGGGCACCGAAGGGCGCCGGATCGTCTGGGTCATGGCCATGCCCCCTACTATGCTGCATTAAGTGCTGCAGAACGTGCTGTTCTCAGTATCGCATGTGGTCCGGTCGCGGCACAGGGGCCCGGATTGTCCTCGTCTGGAGGCCTTTGCGCGTTCCCGTGTGGCGCAGGGGGACCAAGCGCACGGCTGCAGCCCTGAGTGCCCGATGATTCCAGTAGGGTCGTCCCCACGTGCTGTGGGCCTGACCACCCCGCATCACCCCGGACATGACGAAGGCCCGGCGACCAAACCGGGCCTCGTCCAGACAAGCTGGTTGCTCTCACACAGCAACACGGCACAAGCTGGTTGCTCTCACACAGCAACACGGCACTACTAAGTACTGCTCGCCCCTGCAATAGATATCGGCCACTGTAGCCGATGGGGGAGCGGTCGGGCACCTCTTGGGTACCTGAAAACGCCGTGAGCTGTGTGGGGGCGGCCTAGAAAGCAGCCTCATGCCTACCCGCCCCGAAGCCCC
This sequence comes from Nocardiopsis changdeensis, assembly GCF_018316655.1. Classification (GTDB taxonomy): domain Bacteria; phylum Actinomycetota; class Actinomycetes; order Streptosporangiales; family Streptosporangiaceae; genus Nocardiopsis; species Nocardiopsis changdeensis. The sequence goes on from NZ_CP074135.1 coordinate 1,406, forward strand.
CGTGCACTCCGAGGAAGCGGAGTTCCTCGGCCCCAACGACGATCGCTGGTACCGCACCCAGATCCCCGACTGGATCGCGCTGTGCCCGCAGGTGAACCACACCGCGTACCGGCTCTACGTCATCATCCGCAGCCTGATCCTGGAGAAGCAGCCGAAGAAGGTCCGGCTGCTCAGCCACGAGCAGCTCGCGTTCCTGCTGCCCGGCCCGAACGGCAAACCTTCCGGGGTGCGGACCGTCAAGGACGCCCTCCAGGTCCTCACCGAGGTCGGCCTGATCAGCAACCCCGACGGAGAACGCATCATCACCTCCTCCGGCAAGGGCACGATCCGCACGCGGCGCCGGTACCAGCTTCACGACTGGCCGACCGCCGAACTCGCCCTGAAGGTCTGGCGCAACGCCTTCGACAAGCTCGATGCGTTCACTGAGGACTGGCGCGAGACCAGAACCGATGTTTTCGCAGGTGAGGACGTCGGGCGGAATTCCGCCCCTCGAACCGAGCAGCCCTGTGACACCGCTCAGGCCTCCGCCGTGCCCACCCCCGACGGAGCTAAGCGGAGACGTTTCCGCAGGTCAGTTCGTCGGGCGGAATTCCGCCAAGGCTGGGCGAGATTCCGCCCGACGTCGGCGAAATTCCGCACGCCACGCCGACGTGACCAGCGACGACGCGACCTCCCTTAAGCAGTTTCCTGAAGGAAGTCCTTCCTCCTCCTCAGGTGGCACGCAGGACTCACGTGAGGAAGAGGAGGAACAGCCTTCGGCTCGAACGACGGGCGTCACCCCCCTGGACCTGGTCCTGGCGGCTACCGACGCGACCGAGGCCGAGGCCCGGGAGCTGGTGGAGATCCTGCGGCCGGAAGCCAAAAAGTCTCTGGGCGGCTTCATCCGCACGCTGGCGGACCGGGGGGACCTGAGCCACCGGTTGTGGCTGCTGCGGCGCGAGCGTGTGCCTCAGCCCCGCACAGGCGCATCTGAGGCCGCGGGGCCCGACGCGGTGTGTGCTGAGCACCGCGAGCCGCTGGACTGCCCGGTGTGCGTGGTGCTGCACCCGCGCATGGCCCAGAGGCTGCTCGACCGGTTCGGGCCGGTGCGCCGTCCGGACCTGGCCGCCCGCCTGGCACCAGCCGACGCCTCTTCCTGATTCGCCCTGGACACACCACAGGGGCCCGGACACCGCCTGCAGGCTGAGCGCCCGGCCTCTCCCACCCATGGGATGGAAACGCTCGCATGAGCCCACACGAGGACACCCGCGTCCCGCCGCACGACCTCCAGGCCGAGCAGTCCGTGCTCGGCGGGATGATGCTCTCCGCCGACGCCGCCGTGGACGTCATGGCGGTCCTGGCGGCCGGGCACTTCTACCGGCCCGCGCACCAGGTCATCTACACCACGATCTGCTCGCTCATGGACCAGGGCGAGCCCGTAGACGTGGTCTCGGTCAACGCCGAGCTCACCCGCCGCGGCGAGTCGGAACGCGTCGGCGGCGCCCTGTACCTGTACACCCTGGCCAACGCCGTCCCCACCGCCGCGAACGCCGGCTACTACGCCCGCATCGTGTTCGACCACGCCCTGCTGCGCCGCCTGATCGAGGTCGGCACCCGCGCGGCCCAGCTGGGCTACGCCGCCCAGGGCGACCCGGTGGACCTGGTGGACGCCGTCCAGGGCGAGATCCTCGCGATCACCCAGACCCAGACCAAAGAGGAAGACCCGCTGCTTAGGCCGACTACCTGCCCGCCGCGATGGACCGCATCGAACAGCGCGCGGCCCAGGGCGGCGGCCTCCAAGGGCTGCCGACCGGGTTCGCTGACCTGGACGCCCTCACCAGCGGCCTGCTGGCCGGTCAGATGATCGTGATCGGCGCCCGCCCGGCAGTCGGCAAGACCACCCTGGCTCTGGACATGGCCCGCGAGGCCGCCTTCCGGGCCGGGGCGACCGTGGCGTTCTTCTCCCTGGAGATGGGCGAGGAGGAGATCGTCGACCGGATGCTCTCAGCCGAGGCACGGGTGCCATTGCACGGCATTAAGTCCGGGATGGTGAAGGACTACCACTGGGAGGCCCTCCGGGCGGTGATGCCTGTGATCAGCGACTCGAAGCTGGTGATCAAGACCGGGGTGAGCCAGCTCGCCCAGATCCGCGCGGCGTGCCGGCGTATCAAGCGGTCCCTGGGACTGCGGATGGTCGTGGTCGACTACCTCCAGCTCGTTCAGACCGACGGCCGCTACGACAGCAAGCAGCAGGAGGTCACCGAGATCTCCCGCGCATTGAAGCTGCTGGCCCAAGAGCTGGGGATCACCATGGTGGCACTGTCCCAGCTCAACCGCAGGTCCGAGGACCGCGCAGGCAAGAGGCCGCAGATGTCGGACCTGCGCGAGAGCGGCGCGATCGAGCAGGACAGCGACATCGTGATCCTGTTGCACCGCGAGGACCTGCACGACAAGGACTCCCCGCGCTCGGGCGAGGCCGACCTGCTCGTGGTCAAGCACCGCAACGGCCCTACCTGCGACATCACGGTGGCGTTCCAAGGGCACTACAGCCGCTTCGTGGACATGCACCACAGGTAGTCGGGACCCGGAATACAACAGGGCCGGCAGTGACCGTCACGTGGTCGACCCAGGCCTCCTCCACGGCCACCCTTGCCCTTCTGAGAGGAAGAGCAAGTTATAGAGAAGAGTTACTCAAGGAGTTTTCGCAGGTAATGCCCTGGTCCTGGTTGTGGGCGGGGCTGGTGTGGGCTCAGGTGGTCTGGGTTGCGGTCAGAGGGTTCAGGCCGGGGCGGTGGTGGGGCGGCCTCGGTGCGTGTGTGCGGGTGAGCGGGGTGTTTCTTGCGGGCGGGGCGCGGGCCCGGCGGGGGCTGGTGTGCGCGCAGGGATCTCCGATCCACAGGGAAAGACACCGAAACCCGAGAAGGGAAGCACCATGCGAGAGAAGATCAAGAACGTCGTCCGCCGGATGGCCATCGTGATGGACGGGTGGTCGTGTGGCCACTGCGGCACCTGGAACAGCGACGGTGCGTCTGCCTGCCAGGGCTGCGGCAAGAGCTGAAAATCCCCGGCTCGGGGGTTTGAACCTCCCCGAATAGGGTAGAACATACAGTGAGAGGCCGGGGCGTTCGCCAGCCGGACGCCCCGGACCCCGCACCTTGAGAACTCCACAGAGAGCCACGGGAGGCCAGAGATGGACCCGGACGAGCGCATGAACCCGGCAACGCTCCGTAGCGAGCTGGGGGAGACCGCGCAGGGCTTCAGGGACTGGGCCAACGGCCCGGACCGGACCGAGGAGCCGACGCCCGCCCCGGACGCCCCGAAGGGGTTCACGCCGGGGAGGACGATCCCGCTCAAGACCCCGATGCACTGAGGGGCCGAGTGGGAAGGCTCCGCCCGGCGGGTGGCCCCCGCCGGGCCCGCGCCCCGCCCGCAAGAAGGGTGAGTGCGCAGGTATCACTCCAAGAGGTACCTCAGCGTGTCGTGATTGGTGGGGGTGTGGGAGAGTATGCGCGGATCGGGTTGCGGGACAGGGGGCGGGTGGGATGGGTGAGCGGTCCCAGCGCGGCGTGGCCGGCCTGGTGTCGTTGAAGGAGTGGGCGGCCGAGGTGGGCTACAGCCACGGGTACGCGGTGCACGTGATGCCGCGGGCCTATCCGGGGTTCCCGGCTCCGGAGCGTCACCGTACGGGGGTGACGGCCAAGGGCGGGGGCGGGGGCAGTGCCCTGTACGACCCGGCCAAGTTGGAGCCGTTCCGGCCGCGGCGGCCAGCGCCGGTGGAGCTTGCCGAGGAGGACCTGGACCGGCAGGTGACGCTGGGGGGGTTCGCGAAGCTGATCGGGGTGGACGGGCGCAGCCTGACCCAGATCAAGGACGACCGGCCCGACACGTTGCCGCCCACGGTGGACGGGCGGCGGTGGTATCCGCGGGCGCGGTTCTTCGCCCGGGACCTTTTGCTGATGTGGAACAGCCGTCCCGGTCCGGGGCCGGGGTCGGACAAGCGGCGGCCGCCGCTGCCCTGGACGGAGCCCGGGGGCGGGCGGGGCTGAGGCGCTCCTGCGTCGGGGGCGGTGCACGGTGCGGGTCGGGTGGACGAAGGGGAGGTGGGGCGGGTGGCGTGGGTGACGACGCTGGGCCCGGACGCCTCCCAGGTTGACTACCGGCTGCAGAGCCAGTGCGGGTGCGACCACGCCGACCACGACCACGGCCACAGCGCTGAGCAGGGTGGGCAGGACCGGCAGGCGGACTACCGGCTGTACGGGGCGGCGCGGGCGGTGGAGCGGATCGGCGCGGGGTGGGCCGAGTTCGGCGAGCGCTCGGGCACCACGCTGGACGACGAGGCGGCGCTGGAGTCGATGCGCCAGGTGATGGCCGGCCGCGACCCGCGCACGGGTGAGCAGCTCGTCGACCCGAAGATGGCGGTGGACCCGCGGGCCAAGCTGGCGGCCCGGCCGGTGGTGGAGGCGGTCCATGCGGTGGCCGAGGCCGCGCACATGGACCCGGGCGAACTGCTGGGGTCGCCGCGGCTGGCGGCCCGGTTCGCGCGCCTGGAGAAGGGCCTGGTCCGCGACGGTGAGGCGCACCGGGCGCCGGTGGGTGAGCTGGAGGCGATCGCCGAGGCCGCGGGGGTGGATCCGGGTCTGCTGTGGCCGCAGGCGGAGCTGGACCAGGCCAGGGCGCACGCCGATGAGCGGGTTCGGGTCGGCAACCGGGGCTATGACCTGGTGCTGAACGTGCCCAAGAGCTACTCGGGTGCGATAGCGCTGGCCGATGAGGCGACGGCGGCGCGGCTGGAGGAGCTGTACCTGGAGTCGGTGCGCGAGACAGTCACCGACGCGGAGGGGTGGCTGGCCTACGGGATGGCCGGCCACCACGGGGACGGCCAGCGGGCCCGGCGGGTGCAGGCCACGGGGTGGGCCGCCTCGATCACGCTGCACCGGTCGGCGCGCCCGGTCCAGGGGCAGGTGGGGGATCCGCACACGCACGCGCACGTGATGATCCCGAACATGGTCAAGTGCGTCGACGGCACCTGGCGGACGCTGGCCGCGGGTGGGCGTGATCTGCACCGGCACGTGGCGTTGCTGGGGGAGCTGGCCAAGGCGCGGGTGCGGGAGAAGTCGGCGCGCGAGTTCGGGGCGGTGTGGAAGCAGGACGAGCGCACCGGCGAGTGGGAGATCGTCGGGTTCGATCCGGGGTTGCGCGGGTTGTTCAGTTCGCGGTCGCGCCAGATCACCGAGCTGGTGGGCGCGGATGCGTCGCGGGCGCAGAAGCAGGCGGCGGGGCGGGTGCTGGCCCAGGCCAAGGACCCGTTGGGGGAGACCGGGACCGCGCGGCAGGCCTGGCGGGCGCGCGCCGAGGCGGCCGGCTACGACGTGGACGCCCTCGTGGGGCGGGCGCTGTCCGGGCCCGGGGCTGCGCCGGCGGCGCCGGTGCCGTCGCTGGAGGACCTGGTGGCGCGGGTGTGGGATCCCGAGACGGGGGTGACGGCGCACCGCAAGGTGGTCAGCCGGGTCCAGGTGATGGCGGCAGTGACGGCCGCGCTGGGCGGCGGGATCACGAGTGTGTCGCAGGTGGAGGTGCTGACCGACGCGGTCATGGCCTCGGACCGTGCGGTGGTGCTGCCCACGGTGGAGGGTGCGCACCTGTCCAACGCGGTGCGGGTGAGTTCGGCCGACATCGTGGAGGCCGAGCGCACCATCACCGGTTCGGCGCAGCGGCGCCTGGGCCAGGGGGCCGCGGTGGTGGCGCCGGAGCGGGTGGCGGCGGTGCTGGAGGCGTTCGAGGCCGAGCGCGGGTTCGCGTTGTCGGCGGAGCAGCGGGGTGTGGCCGAGCGGTTGATGGGCGCCGGGCACGGTGTGGACCTGGTGCGGGGTGTGGCCGGGGCCGGCAAGACCACGCTGATGAGCGCGGTGTACGCAGGCTGGCAGCAGGCCGGGTACCGGGTGGCGGGGGCGGCGACCGCTGCGGTGGCCGCGGCCAATCTGCAGGCGGAGTCGGGGATCGCCTCCAGCACGGTGGCGGCGTGGGTGTCGCGGATCTCTTCGGGTGAGGGCCTGGAGGGGGTGGATGTGCTGGTCGTGGACGAGGCGGCGATGGTCGACGACCGGTCCATGGCGGTGCTGGTCGGGGAGGCCGAGCGCACCGGCACCAAGGTGGTGGGCATCGGCGACCCGGCCCAGCTGGAAGCGGTCGGGGTCGGCGGGACGTTCGCGGCGGTGCACACCCTGGTGCGGGGCCAGACGCTGACGGAGAACCGTCGGCAGAGCGATGCGGTGGACCAGCAGGCCCTGCGGGCGTGGCTGGACGGGGCCCGGGAGAGCGCCCTGGCAGTGTGGGGGCGGGCGGGGCGGGTGCACGCCGCCAAGCGGGCGTTCGAGGCTCATGAGGCCATCGCCCGGGCGTGGTGGGCCGACCGGGCCCCGGTTGAGGACCGGTTCCAGGCGGTGCAGGACGTGCTGGTCCTGGCGGCCCGCAACAGCGATGTGGAGGAGCTCAACCACCGGATGCGGGTCCTGGCACGCCAGGGCGGCCACCTGGCCGGGGACGAGGAGCGGTTCGCGCTGGCCGGCGGGGGGCGTCTGGCGTTGGCGGCCGGTGACGCGGTGCGGGTGCGCCGCAACGACTACCGGTCGCGGCGCGGTGAGGGCGAGGACGTCCTCAACGGGTTCCGCGGGGTGGTGGCCGAGGTGGACGCCCGGCGCGGGGCCCGGGTGGAGTGGCGGCGCCAGGGGCGGGTGCACAGCGCGTGGATCGGCCCTGAGGCGATCGCGCGGGGGGACCTGAGTCTGGGGTATGCGATGACGATCGCGGCGGCCCAGGGGCTGACGTGCGAGCGTGTGCACGTGTACGGGGTGGGGGCCGACGCCAGGTCGCTGTACCCGGCGATGACGCGCTCGCGCAAGCGCGCGGACCTGTACCTGGCCGGTGAGGCGCTGGCCGATCCCGCGCTGCGCGGGCGGTTGAAGGACGCGTCCGGCGACAAGGAGGTCGTGCGGGCGTGCATCTCGGCGTACGCGCGCACGCTGGCCGTGCGCCAAGAGGGGCTGGTCATCGACGAACTGGACCAGGCTCCCGCCCCCGCCGCGGCTTCGGGTGCCGGTCCGGTGGCTCCTGCCCAGGAGGCCCCGGTGGCCTCGGCCCCGCAGAAGGCCCGCCCCCTGGATGCGCCGGTGCCGCTCAGCCGCGCCCTGGGGCTGAAGAAGGGGGCGGGGCGCTCCCAAGGACCGCGCCTGCCTCCCCCCGGGGCCCCGCGCCGCCGAGGTCCGCAGGTGTAACACCCCGCTACCTATACGGCGTATAGGTAGCGGGGTCGTTGTCCTCCACCAACTCCCACAGGAGAGCACCGGCGGCATGGGCCGCCCGTTCCTGGGGGCCCCACGCGTGGGAGGTGTACCAGGAGCGGATCTGGTCGGCGGTGCGGACCAGGGCGGTAAGCGCCCTCCGGCACCCCGCGGCAGGGGTGGTGCGCGGTGCGGCGCACAGGGCCCGGGCCGCCTCGCGCACCTGTGCGGCCAGGACGGTGGGGACGGCGGCCACCGGCGGCCGTCCCGCGTGGGACCACTGCCGTGCTGCGCTGGCCAGCGGCGGCCGCCACGGTTCGGGGGCGGCCAGGGGCAGGGCGGTGAAGGCGTCCGACAGGGCGGCGGCCACTGCGGCCCGCTGCCCGCCGTCCAGGTATGGCCAGTCCCTGGCCACCTCCTCCACCACAGTGGCCAGGGCCGGCCAGGGAGCCGCCGCGGCCGCCGGATCCGGGAGCACCGGCGCCCCGGCGAAACGTGCGCGCACCCGGGGCAGGGACAGGTCCGGGGCCAGGGAACCGCCGGAGAACCACACCGGTTCCCCACTGTCGAGGCGATCGCGGTCCAGAGCCAGGGCGTAGCCCACCACCGGGTCGGCGCCGCGGCGGCGCAGCAGCACCCCGCGGCCGGTCAGGGCGGTGAAGAACCCGGCCTCGGTGCGGGCGGCGGCGGCCGCGCGGCGGGCCTCCTCCTCCAGAACGGCGCGGGTGGGCCGCTCCCAGCCCTGGCGGCGCGCCTTCTCGGTCTCCCCGCGGGACGGGGCGGGGGCGGAGGTGCGGTCGGAGGCGCTGGTGGGGCGCAGCCCCAGCTCGTCCTCCAGCTCCCGGCACGCGGTGCGCAGGCGCAGGGCATCGTTGTGAATGTCAGGGGTGGCGTCGTCCTGGCGGGCCAGGGTGGCCAGCAGGTGGATGTGGTGGCTCTCGACCCCGTCATGGCGCACCGCGACCCACCGGCACGCGCGGGCGTCACCGGCGGGGGCCACGCCTGCGGCGTCGGCCAGGCGGCGGGCGATGTGCGCCCACTGGGCGTCGTCCAGAGGGTGGTCGGTGGGGGCGACGCGCACGGCGCAGTGCCAGACGTGGTGGCGCCCCCGGGGGCGTACGAACCGGTCCAGGCGGCGGGCCAGCACCGCCAGGTCTGCGGCCGGGGAGGGGGAGCGCCCGGGGTCGGGGACGGCCAGGGTGCGCCAGGCCGCCACCAGATGGGGATCGATGTGCTCGTTGGCGCTTCCGGGCCCGTACAGGTAGTCGAGCAGGCCCCGGGTGTCCTTGCCGCGCATGACCTTGGCGATCACGTTTGGGCCCCGGCCACGGCGTCGCCGGCGTCCTCCAGGGCCTGGGCTGCGGCCTCCAGGCGCTCCAGCAGCCCGGGCTCGGGGTCGGTGCCGATGCGCAAGGCCAGGGCCTCCAGGGCGTTGACGGCATCGTTGAGGGCGATGAGGCTCTGGCGGGCGTCGGGGGCGATGGCCAGCTCCTGGCGGGCCACGCCCAAGGCGGCGTGGGCGGCGAACCCGCTCACGGTCATGCCCTGCTCTTGGGCGGCCCGGGCCAGCAGGGTGTGCTCGTCGTCGCTGAGGCTGAGCTTGACGAAGTGGTCGCGGCGTACCCCCGTCCTGCGGTCGCCGCGTCGGCGCTGGGTCGTGTCGGCCACCGTGGGTTCCTCCGGCACAGGGGTGGGCGGGTCCGGCCGGCTGTGGCCACCCAGGGGTGGTCACAGGGGGTGGCCATGGCCACCCGGGCACGGGGTTGTGGCCGGATTCTGACACACTCGTCCAGATTCGTGATGCTGGGGAGAGACCGATGCCCGACTTGCCATCCACCGCGTCCTGGTGGCTGATCTGCGCCCTGGCCCTGGCCGTGACCGGAGCCCTGGTGTGGGGGGTGCGCCGGGCCACGACCCGCGCCGCCCGCCCCGGCCGGCGTGCGGGCGCGGTGCCGCTGCACGGCGGCTATCTGGCGGCCACCGCGGTCATCGCGGTGGTGGCGCTGGGGTTGATCCTGGTGGCGTTCACCATGAGCTACGCGGCGCTGTACGAGGCCGCCACCTGGCTGGCCCACACCCAGCTGCACGCGATCAACGGCGGTGACCTGCGGTTCCTGTTCCCGTTGGGCATCGACGCGGTCATCGTCTACTTCCTGGCCATGGACCTGCTCATGGAGTGGCAGGGGCGTCGGCACGCGCTGAACCGGTGGGCGGCCTATGCGCTGTCGGCGATCACGATCATCTTGAACGTGTCCCAGGGGGACGGGTCCACCGCCTCCTACCTGGGCCACGCCGACTCGCCCATCGTCATCATCCTCATCGCCGAGGGGGTCGCGGCGTGGATCCGGCACCTGGCCGGGCTCGCGCACGGCCAGGCCGCCGACCGGATCCCCGCAGGGCGGTGGATCGCCCACCCGGTCTCCACTTTGAAGGTGGTGCGGCTCATGCTGGGGTGGGGCATCACCTCCTATCCGCAGGCCCTGGAGCACGAGCAGCGCCGCCAGTTGGCCTACGCCATGCTGCGCGAACAGCACGGCCGCACCTGGCGGCGGCACACTCCCCGCCATCTGCGGTGGATGCTGGACAACGGCTACGAGCTGGACACCGCCTTCGAGCTGACCCGGGCCATGACCTCGGCCACGGTGGCCATGACCGCCACCGAGGTCCAGCACCTGGCCACCCCCGGTGGCCAGGCCCTCGGCCACGCTCTGGCCGCGCCCTCGGAGGCGGAAGACGAGGGGAACGCCGCACCGTACCGGGAGGAGGCTGGGAACCAGGAGGCCACGCCTGTGGCCCCTGCGCAGGAGGAGCTAGCCCACGCCGCCCCGGTGACCGATCGAGCATCTGCGGCGTCGGCCGCGCAGGTGGCCCCCGCTCCGGTTGCGCTGCCCGAGCAAGTTCTGGCCGAGACCGCTCCCACCCCATCGTTCCGCCCCGAACCGGTGTCCCAGACGGAGCCTGAACCTGCACCGACGCCCACCCTGGGAGTGTTGTCGCCGGAGCAGAAACGCCGCCGGGTGCAAGAACTTCTGGTCACCCACCCGGAGATGACCGACGCCGAGCTCGCCGAACAGATTGGCTCCTCACCGCGTACCGCACGCCGCTACCGGGCCGAGCTCGGCTACCACCGCTCTCCGGTGGCCACCCGTGGCCACACCCCGAGCGATGACGGCCAACGGGGCGGCCGGAACCGGGAACCGGAAACCGTGCCCGCCCACCCCTGAACCCGTGGCCGCACGCCCCGATCACGACGGCGCCGGGGTGGCCACTTGAGACCGTCCGCTCGGCCAAGCATGACTAAAGGACCGCACACTCGTGGCCACGGCCCTGGGCTCAGGTCTGAAGGGTGTTCACCGGCGGCGCCTGGGCCCTGCCGAGGTCCGTGCTGCGAAGCCGACGCCTAGCCCTTCCCGGGGCTGCCCCCACAAGAGATCGGATCGCGCCCAAGTCCTCTCCAAAAGAAGGCCGCGAACGGGGACCGCTCCGGTCGACAGGCCTCCTGCCTCGAGTGATACGCCTCGCACAAGTGATACGCGTGCGTGTCGTCGCACGCGTATCACTGGTGCGAGGCGTACGTTCGCCCCATGGACATCTACGACCTGATCAACCAGAAGGGCGGCGTCGGCAAGACCGCGTCGGCCATCTCCCTGGGGGGTGCGATGGCCGATGCGGGGGAGCGTGTGCTCCTGGTCGACCTGGACCCCCAGGGCCACCTCACCGACGCGCTGGGTGTGCCGGAGTCGCCCGACGACGCGACCCTGTCGCAGGCGATCCTGGGCGAGTGGGAGGGCCATCCGCGCGAGCTGGTGGTGGCCTACCGCGAACGCCTGCACGTACTGCCCACGTCGCTGGACATGTTCCTGCTCGACCGGGGGCTGTACATGAGCCAGGGGCGCGAGCACCGCCTGGCCCGGGTCCTGCAGCGTTTGGAGGACGACTACGACGTGTGCCTCATCGACTGCCCTCCCTCCCTGGGGGCGACCACCGACGCCGCCCTGGTCGCGGCCCGCAGCAGGGAGGGACACCGGGGCGGCCTCATCGTCCCGGTGGAGGCCGAGGACTCCTCGATCCGGGCGCTGCGGTTGCTGCTGCGGCAGATCGGCACCCTGAGCCAGGTCATGGGCGTGGACATCGACGTCCTGGGACTGGTGCCCTCGCGGTTCGACGTACGCGACGGGGCCATGGTCACCAGCGTGCTGGAGTCCTTCCGGGCCCTGGGTGCGCCGCCGGTGATCGCCGAGATCCGCAAGCGCAAGGAGGTCCGCGAGGCATGGCGGGAGAAGGTCCCGGTGACCGAGTACGCCCCCGACTCCGAAGTCGCCGGCTGGTTCCGGGACCTGGCCAAGGCGGTGCGCGGATGAGCGCGGCGAAGAGGAAGGCGGCCCCCGCCCCGGACATGGGCGGGCTCACCGACGACTGGCAGAAGATGACCTCTCTGCGCCAGGGCGAGCACGGCCGGCAGGAGGCGCCGACGCCGGCCGCCCCGGACAGGGCCCCCGCGCCGGAGGCCTCTCGATCCGGCCCCGGGGCCATGACCCGGCGCAGCTGGTACGCCAGCGCAGACGCCGTGGAGGCTCTGGCCAAGGCGGTGGACGACATCCACCACGCCACCCGAGCGCCCAAACACGCCGTCGTGTCCGAGCTGTTCCGAGTCGCGGCGGCGGCGGCCCCGCACGTGCAGCAGAAGCTCGCCCCAAAGGAGTGATACGCGTGATACTCCTCGCACGAGTGCTATGCGTCGCACTCGTGCGAGGGGTATCACGCACGGCCACAACGGCGCGGGGCCCGAAAACGGGGCTGCACAGCAGGTACCCACAAGGCCGAGAACAGCCCCGAGCCGGTGAGCGTCGCACCTTCGCACGCGTGCTACAAGTGCTACCCGTATCACGCGTGCGAGACCGTGGGGCAGGGGACGCCAAGTGAGGCCCGAGGGGGCACGGGGGCGGGCGCCAGAGCGATTTCTGGCCCACGATAAGTGGGCCTTATCGCGGGTCAGGCATGGATCCAGGGCGGCCTGGGCCGCAAGGCCCCGGGGAGCCCGCCACGCGCCCAGGGGCCGCGCGGGGCCCGGGCGCACCGCCTCAGGACAGGTCGAGGGCGGCTTTGAGCCCGGCGGCGACCCGGGTCATGGTGGCGTGGCTCAGCACCCCGACGTCCTCCAGCAGCTCATCGGCGAACAGCAGGGTGATCTCGTCGCACAGCACGTACCCGCGCAGCGGGGCATCGGCCGGCCCCAGAGGCACCACGGTGGTGCGCTCCTGCTTGCGGGTGGTGGTCAGGCGCACCGCCAGGCAGTCCCCGAGGTTGCGGTTGCGGTGGTTGTTGGAGACCACCGCGTAGGGCTTGCGCTGCTGCTCGCCCTCCTCGGTGTCCAGGTAGACCCAGTAGACGCGGCCCCGGACCGGGGTCATCGGTCTCCCTCCGGAGAGCTCCGGCGCCGGCGGCGCAGTGCGGCCCGCACCGCCCGGTCCTCGTCGTCCTGTTCAGCGGCGATGGCCTGGTACTCGGCCTCCAGCACCTGCTCCTGCAGTGCCTGGCGGCCTACCTCGATCAGGGCGGCCAGGGCGGCCGCCTCCGAGAGCTGGCCGGCGCCGGAGGGCAGGCGGATGCCGCCGCGGGCGGCGAGCACGGCCAGGGCGTCGTGCTCGGGGGTCCCCGCGGTGCGGGCGGCCTGGACGGTGCGGTCGGTGTCGGGGTCGATGGGCACCGAAGGGCGCCGGATCGTCTGGGTCATGGCCATGCCCCCTACTATGCTGCATTAAGTGCTGCAGAACGTGCTGTTCTCAGTATCGCATGTGGTCCGGTCGCGGCACAGGGGCCCGGATTGTCCTCGTCTGGAGGCCTTTGCGCGTTCCCGTGTGGCGCAGGGGGACCAAGCGCACGGCTGCAGCCCTGAGTGCCCGATGATTCCAGTAGGGTCGTCCCCACGTGCTGTGGGCCTGACCACCCCGCATCACCCCGGACATGACGAAGGCCCGGCGACCAAACCGGGCCTCGTCCAGACAAGCTGGTTGCTCTCACACAGCAACACGGCACAAGCTGGTTGCTCTCACACAGCAACACGGCACTACTAAGTACTGCTCGCCCCTGCAATAGATATCGGCCACTGTAGCCGATGGGGGAGCGGTCGGGCACCTCTTGGGTACCTGAAAACGCCGTGAGCTGTGTGGGGGCGGCCTAGAAAGCAGCCTCATGCCTACCCGCCCCGAAGCCCCCGTGCACTCCGAGGAAGCGGAGTTCCTCGGCCCCAACGACGATCGCTGGTACCGCACCCAGATCCCCGACTGGATCGCGCTGTGCCCGCAGGTGAACCACACCGCGTACCGGCTCTACGTCATCATCCGCAGCCTGATCCTGGAGAAGCAGCCGAAGAAGGTCCGGCTGCTCAGCCACGAGCAGCTCGCGTTCCTGCTGCCCGGCCCGAACGGCAAACCTTCCGGGGTGCGGACCGTCAAGGACGCCCTCCAGGTCCTCACCGAGGTCGGCCTGATCAGCAACCCCGACGGAGAACGCATCATCACCTCCTCCGGCAAGGGCACGATCCGCACGCGGCGCCGGTACCAGCTTCACGACTGGCCGACCGCCGAACTCGCCCTGAAGGTCTGGCGCAACGCCTTCGACAAGCTCGATGCGTTCACTGAGGACTGGCGCGAGACCAGAACCGATGTTTTCGCAGGTGAGGACGTCGGGCGGAATTCCGCCCCTCGAACCGAGCAGCCCTGTGACACCGCTCAGGCCTCCGCCGTGCCCACCCCCGACGGAGCCGGCGGAGACGTTTCCGCAGGTCAGTTCGTCGGGCGGAATTCCGCCAAGGCTGGGCGAGATTCCGCCCGACGTCGGCGAAATTCCGCACGCCACGCCGACGTGACCAGCGACGACGCGACCTCCCTTAAGCAGTTTCCTGAAGGAAGTCCTTCCTCCTCCTCAGGTGGCACGCAGGACTCACGTGAGGAAGAGGAGGAACAGCCTTCGGCTCGAACGACGGGCGTCACCCCCCTGGACCTGGTCCTGGCGGCTACCGACGCGACCGAGGCCGAGGCCCGGGAGCTGGTGGAGATCCTGCGGCCGGAAGCCAAAAAGTCTCTGGGCGGCTTCATCCGCACGCTGGCGGACCGGGGGGACCTGAGCCACCGGTTGTGGCTGCTGCGGCGCGAGCGTGTGCCTCAGCCCCGCACAGGCGCATCTGAGGCCGCGGGGCCCGACGCGGTGTGTGCTGAGCACCGCGAGCCGCTGGACTGCCCGGTGTGCGTGGTGCTGCACCCGCGCATGGCCCAGAGGCTGCTCGACCGGTTCGGGCCGGTGCGCCGTCCGGACCTGGCCGCCCGCCTGGCACCAGCCGACGCCTCTTCCTGATTCGCCCTGGACACACCACAGGGGCCCGGACACCGCCTGCAGGCTGAGCGCCCGGCCTCTCCCACCCATGGGATGGAAACGCTCGCATGAGCCCACACGAGGACACCCGCGTCCCGCCGCACGACCTCCAGGCCGAGCAGTCCGTGCTCGGCGGGATGATGCTCTCCGCCGACGCCGCCGTGGACGTCATGGCGGTCCTGGCGGCCGGGCACTTCTACCGGCCCGCGCACCAGGTCATCTACACCACGATCTGCTCGCTCATGGACCAGGGCGAGCCCGTAGACGTGGTCTCGGTCAACGCCGAGCTCACCCGCCGCGGCGAGTCGGAACGCGTCGGCGGCGCCCTGTACCTGTACACCCTGGCCAACGCCGTCCCCACCGCCGCGAACGCCGGCTACTACGCCCGCATCGTGTTCGACCACGCCCTGCTGCGCCGCCTGATCGAGGTCGGCACCCGCGCGGCCCAGCTGGGCTACGCCGCCCAGGGCGACCCGGTGGACCTGGTGGACGCCGTCCAGGGCGAGATCCTCGCGATCACCCAGACCCAGACCAAAGAGGAAGACCCGCTGCCGGCCGACTACCTGCCCGCCGCGATGGACCGCATCGAACAGCGCGCGGCCCAGGGCGGCGGCCTCCAAGGGCTGCCGACCGGGTTCGCTGACCTGGACGCCCTCACCAGCGGCCTGCTGGCCGGTCAGATGATCGTGATCGGCGCCCGCCCGGCAGTCGGCAAGACCACCCTGGCTCTGGACATGGCCCGCGAGGCCGCCTTCCGGGCCGGGGCGACCGTGGCGTTCTTCTCCCTGGAGATGGGCGAGGAGGAGATCGTCGACCGGATGCTCTCAGCCGAGGCACGGGTGCCATTGCACGGCATTAAGTCCGGGATGGTGAAGGACTACCACTGGGAGGCCCTCCGGGCGGTGATGCCTGTGATCAGCGACTCGAAGCTGGTGATCAAGACCGGGGTGAGCCAGCTCGCCCAGATCCGCGCGGCGTGCCGGCGTATCAAGCGGTCCCTGGGACTGCGGATGGTCGTGGTCGACTACCTCCAGCTCGTTCAGACCGACGGCCGCTACGACAGCAAGCAGCAGGAGGTCACCGAGATCTCCCGCGCATTGAAGCTGCTGGCCCAAGAGCTGGGGATCACCATGGTGGCACTGTCCCAGCTCAACCGCAGGTCCGAGGACCGCGCAGGCAAGAGGCCGCAGATGTCGGACCTGCGCGAGAGCGGCGCGATCGAGCAGGACAGCGACATCGTGATCCTGTTGCACCGCGAGGACCTGCACGACAAGGACTCCCCGCGCTCGGGCGAGGCCGACCTGCTCGTGGTCAAGCACCGCAACGGCCCTACCTGCGACATCACGGTGGCGTTCCAAGGGCACTACAGCCGCTTCGTGGACATGCACCACAGGTAGTCGGGACCCGGAATACAACAGGGCTAAGCAGTGACCGTCACGTGGTCGACCCAGGCCTCCTCCACGGCCACCCTTGCCCTTCTGAGAGGAAGAGCAAGTTATAGAGAAGAGTTACTCAAGGAGTTTTCGCAGGTAATGCCCTGGTCCTGGTTGTGGGCGGGGCTGGTGTGGGCTCAGGTGGTCTGGGTTGCGGTCAGAGGGTTCAGGCCGGGGCGGTGGTGGGGCGGCCTCGGTGCGTGTGTGCGGGTGAGCGGGGTGTTTCTTGCGGGCGGGGCGCGGGCCCGGCGGGGGCTGGTGTGCGCGCAGGGATCTCCGATCCACAGGGAAAGACACCGAAACCCGAGAAGGGAAGCACCATGCGAGAGAAGATCAAGAACGTCGTCCGCCGGATGGCCATCGTGATGGACGGGTGGTCGTGTGGCCACTGCGGCACCTGGAACAGCGACGGTGCGTCTGCCTGCCAGGGCTGCGGCAAGAGCTGAAAATCCCCGGCTCGGGGGTTTGAACCTCCCCGAATAGGGTAGAACATACAGTGAGAGGCCGGGGCGTTCGCCAGCCGGACGCCCCGGACCCCGCACCTTGAGAACTCCACAGAGAGCCACGGGAGGCCAGAGATGGACCCGGACGAGCGCATGAACCCGGCAACGCTCCGTAGCGAGCTGGGGGAGACCGCGCAGGGCTTCAGGGACTGGGCCAACGGCCCGGACCGGACCGAGGAGCCGACGCCCGCCCCGGACGCCCCGAAGGGGTTCACGCCGGGGAGGACGATCCCGCTCAAGACCCCGATGCACTGAGGGGCCGAGTGGGAAGGCTCCGCCCGGCGGGTGGCCCCCGCCGGGCCCGCGCCCCGCCCGCAAGAAGGGTGAGTGCGCAGGTATCACTCCAAGAGGTACCTCAGCGTGTCGTGATTGGTGGGGGTGTGGGAGAGTATGCGCGGATCGGGTTGCGGGACAGGGGGCGGGTGGGATGGGTGAGCGGTCCCAGCGCGGCGTGGCCGGCCTGGTGTCGTTGAAGGAGTGGGCGGCCGAGGTGGGCTACAGCCACGGGTACGCGGTGCACGTGATGCCGCGGGCCTATCCGGGGTTCCCGGCTCCGGAGCGTCACCGTACGGGGGTGACGGCCAAGGGCGGGGGCGGGGGCAGTGCCCTGTACGACCCGGCCAAGTTGGAGCCGTTCCGGCCGCGGCGGCCAGCGCCGGTGGAGCTTGCCGAGGAGGACCTGGACCGGCAGGTGACGCTGGGGGGGTTCGCGAAGCTGATCGGGGTGGACGGGCGCAGCCTGACCCAGATCAAGGACGACCGGCCCGACACGTTGCCGCCCACGGTGGACGGGCGGCGGTGGTATCCGCGGGCGCGGTTCTTCGCCCGGGACCTTTTGCTGATGTGGAACAGCCGTCCCGGTCCGGGGCCGGGGTCGGACAAGCGGCGGCCGCCGCTGCCCTGGACGGAGCCCGGGGGCGGGCGGGGCTGAGGCGCTCCTGCGTCGGGGGCGGTGCACGGTGCGGGTCGGGTGGACGAAGGGGAGGTGGGGCGGGTGGCGTGGGTGACGACGCTGGGCCCGGACGCCTCCCAGGTTGACTACCGGCTGCAGAGCCAGTGCGGGTGCGACCACGCCGACCACGACCACGGCCACAGCGCTGAGCAGGGTGGGCAGGACCGGCAGGCGGACTACCGGCTGTACGGGGCGGCGCGGGCGGTGGAGCGGATCGGCGCGGGGTGGGCCGAGTTCGGCGAGCGCTCGGGCACCACGCTGGACGACGAGGCGGCGCTGGAGTCGATGCGCCAGGTGATGGCCGGCCGCGACCCGCGCACGGGTGAGCAGCTCGTCGACCCGAAGATGGCGGTGGACCCGCGGGCCAAGCTGGCGGCCCGGCCGGTGGTGGAGGCGGTCCATGCGGTGGCCGAGGCCGCGCACATGGACCCGGGCGAACTGCTGGGGTCGCCGCGGCTGGCGGCCCGGTTCGCGCGCCTGGAGAAGGGCCTGGTCCGCGACGGTGAGGCGCACCGGGCGCCGGTGGGTGAGCTGGAGGCGATCGCCGAGGCCGCGGGGGTGGATCCGGGTCTGCTGTGGCCGCAGGCGGAGCTGGACCAGGCCAGGGCGCACGCCGATGAGCGGGTTCGGGTCGGCAACCGGGGCTATGACCTGGTGCTGAACGTGCCCAAGAGCTACTCGGGTGCGATAGCGCTGGCCGATGAGGCGACGGCGGCGCGGCTGGAGGAGCTGTACCTGGAGTCGGTGCGCGAGACAGTCACCGACGCGGAGGGGTGGCTGGCCTACGGGATGGCCGGCCACCACGGGGACGGCCAGCGGGCCCGGCGGGTGCAGGCCACGGGGTGGGCCGCCTCGATCACGCTGCACCGGTCGGCGCGCCCGGTCCAGGGGCAGGTGGGGGATCCGCACACGCACGCGCACGTGATGATCCCGAACATGGTCAAGTGCGTCGACGGCACCTGGCGGACGCTGGCCGCGGGTGGGCGTGATCTGCACCGGCACGTGGCGTTGCTGGGGGAGCTGGCCAAGGCGCGGGTGCGGGAGAAGTCGGCGCGCGAGTTCGGGGCGGTGTGGAAGCAGGACGAGCGCACCGGCGAGTGGGAGATCGTCGGGTTCGATCCGGGGTTGCGCGGGTTGTTCAGTTCGCGGTCGCGCCAGATCACCGAGCTGGTGGGCGCGGATGCGTCGCGGGCGCAGAAGCAGGCGGCGGGGCGGGTGCTGGCCCAGGCCAAGGACCCGTTGGGGGAGACCGGGACCGCGCGGCAGGCCTGGCGGGCGCGCGCCGAGGCGGCCGGCTACGACGTGGACGCCCTCGTGGGGCGGGCGCTGTCCGGGCCCGGGGCTGCGCCGGCGGCGCCGGTGCCGTCGCTGGAGGACCTGGTGGCGCGGGTGTGGGATCCCGAGACGGGGGTGACGGCGCACCGCAAGGTGGTCAGCCGGGTCCAGGTGATGGCGGCAGTGACGGCCGCGCTGGGCGGCGGGATCACGAGTGTGTCGCAGGTGGAGGTGCTGACCGACGCGGTCATGGCCTCGGACCGTGCGGTGGTGCTGCCCACGGTGGAGGGTGCGCACCTGTCCAACGCGGTGCGGGTGAGTTCGGCCGACATCGTGGAGGCCGAGCGCACCATCACCGGTTCGGCGCAGCGGCGCCTGGGCCAGGGGGCCGCGGTGGTGGCGCCGGAGCGGGTGGCGGCGGTGCTGGAGGCGTTCGAGGCCGAGCGCGGGTTCGCGTTGTCGGCGGAGCAGCGGGGTGTGGCCGAGCGGTTGATGGGCGCCGGGCACGGTGTGGACCTGGTGCGGGGTGTGGCCGGGGCCGGCAAGACCACGCTGATGAGCGCGGTGTACGCAGGCTGGCAGCAGGCCGGGTACCGGGTGGCGGGGGCGGCGACCGCTGCGGTGGCCGCGGCCAATCTGCAGGCGGAGTCGGGGATCGCCTCCAGCACGGTGGCGGCGTGGGTGTCGCGGATCTCTTCGGGTGAGGGCCTGGAGGGGTGGATGTGCTGGTCGTGGACGAGGCGGCGATGGTCGACGACCGGTCCATGGCGGTGCTGGTCGGGGAGGCCGAGCGCACCGGCACCAAGGTGGTGGGCATCGGCGACCCGGCCCAGCTGGAAGCGGTCGGGGTCGGCGGGACGTTCGCGGCGGTGCACACCCTGGTGCGGGGCCAGACGCTGACGGAGAACCGTCGGCAGAGCGATGCGGTGGACCAGCAGGCCCTGCGGGCGTGGCTGGACGGGGCCCGGGAGAGCGCCCTGGCAGTGTGGGGGCGGGCGGGGCGGGTGCACGCCGCCAAGCGGGCGTTCGAGGCTCATGAGGCCATCGCCCGGGCGTGGTGGGCCGACCGGGCCCCGGTTGAGGACCGGTTCCAGGCGGTGCAGGACGTGCTGGTCCTGGCGGCCCGCAACAGCGATGTGGAGGAGCTCAACCACCGGATGCGGGTCCTGGCACGCCAGGGCGGCCACCTGGCCGGGGACGAGGAGCGGTTCGCGCTGGCTCGGCGGGGGGCGTCTGGCGTTGGCGGCCGGTGACGCGGTGCGGGTGCGCCGCAACGACTACCGGTCGCGGCGCGGTGAGGGCGAGGACGTCCTCAACGGGTTCCGCGGGGTGGTGGCCGAGGTGGACGCCCGGCGCGGGGCCCGGGTGGAGTGGCGGCGCCAGGGGCGGGTGCACAGCGCGTGGATCGGCCCTGAGGCGATCGCGCGGGGGGACCTGAGTCTGGGGTATGCGATGACGATCGCGGCGGCCCAGGGGCTGACGTGCGAGCGTGTGCACGTGTACGGGGTGGGGGCCGACGCCAGGTCGCTGTACCCGGCGATGACGCGCTCGCGCAAGCGCGCGGACCTGTACCTGGCCGGTGAGGCGCTGGCCGATCCCGCGCTGCGCGGGCGGTTGAAGGACGCGTCCGGCGACAAGGAGGTCGTGCGGGCGTGCATCTCGGCGTACGCGCGCACGCTGGCCGTGCGCCAAGAGGGGCTGGTCATCGACGAACTGGACCAGGCTCCCGCCCCCGCCGCGGCTTCGGGTGCCGGTCCGGTGGCTCCTGCCCAGGAGGCCCCGGTGGCCTCGGCCCCGCAGAAGGCCCGCCCCCTGGATGCGCCGGTGCCGCTCAGCCGCGCCCTGGGGCTGAAGAAGGGGGCGGGGCGCTCCCAAGGACCGCGCCTGCCTCCCCCCGGGGCCCCGCGCCGCCGAGGTCCGCAGGTGTAACACCCCGCTACCTATACGGCGTATAGGTAGCGGGGTCGTTGTCCTCCACCAACTCCCACAGGAGAGCACCGGCGGCATGGGCCGCCCGTTCCTGGGGGCCCCACGCGTGGGAGGTGTACCAGGAGCGGATCTGGTCGGCGGTGCGGACCAGGGCGGTAAGCGCCCTCCGGCACCCCGCGGCAGGGGTGGTGCGCGGTGCGGCGCACAGGGCCCGGGCCGCCTCGCGCACCTGTGCGGCCAGGACGGTGGGGACGGCGGCCACCGGCGGCCGTCCCGCGTGGGACCACTGCCGTGCTGCGCTGGCCAGCGGCGGCCGCCACGGTTCGGGGGCGGCCAGGGGCAGGGCGGTGAAGGCGTCCGACAGGGCGGCGGCCACTGCGGCCCGCTGCCCGCCGTCCAGGTATGGCCAGTCCCTGGCCACCTCCTCCACCACAGTGGCCAGGGCCGGCCAGGGAGCCGCCGCGGCCGCCGGATCCGGGAGCACCGGCGCCCCGGCGAAACGTGCGCGCACCCGGGGCAGGGACAGGTCCGGGGCCAGGGAACCGCCGGAGAACCACACCGGTTCCCCACTGTCGAGGCGATCGCGGTCCAGAGCCAGGGCGTAGCCCACCACCGGGTCGGCGCCGCGGCGGCGCAGCAGCACCCCGCGGCCGGTCAGGGCGGTGAAGAACCCGGCCTCGGTGCGGGCGGCGGCGGCCGCGCGGCGGGCCTCCTCCTCCAGAACGGCGCGGGTGGGCCGCTCCCAGCCCTGGCGGCGCGCCTTCTCGGTCTCCCCGCGGGACGGGGCGGGGGCGGAGGTGCGGTCGGAGGCGCTGGTGGGGCGCAGCCCCAGCTCGTCCTCCAGCTCCCGGCACGCGGTGCGCAGGCGCAGGGCATCGTTGTGAATGTCAGGGGTGGCGTCGTCCTGGCGGGCCAGGGTGGCCAGCAGGTGGATGTGGTGGCTCTCGACCCCGTCATGGCGCACCGCGACCCACCGGCACGCGCGGGCGTCACCGGCGGGGGCCACGCCTGCGGCGTCGGCCAGGCGGCGGGCGATGTGCGCCCACTGGGCGTCGTCCAGAGGGTGGTCGGTGGGGGCGACGCGCACGGCGCAGTGCCAGACGTGGTGGCGCCCCCGGGGGCGTACGAACCGGTCCAGGCGGCGGGCCAGCACCGCCAGGTCTGCGGCCGGGGAGGGGAGCGCCCGGGGTCGGGGACGGCCAGGGTGCGCCAGGCCGCCACCAGATGGGGATCGATGTGCTCGTTGGCGCTTCCGGGCCCGTACAGGTAGTCGAGCAGGCCCCGGGTGTCCTTGCCGCGCATGACCTTGGCGATCACGTTTGGGCCCCGGCCACGGCGTCGCCGGCGTCCTCCAGGGCCTGGGCTGCGGCCTCCAGGCGCTCCAGCAGCCCGGGCTCGGGG
The DNA here is from genome assembly GCF_018316655.1 of Nocardiopsis changdeensis. GTDB lineage: Bacteria > Actinomycetota > Actinomycetes > Streptosporangiales > Streptosporangiaceae > Nocardiopsis > Nocardiopsis changdeensis. The sequence goes on from NZ_CP074135.1 coordinate 23,526, forward strand.
TCGGTGCCGATGCGCAAGGCCAGGGCCTCCAGGGCGTTGACGGCATCGTTGAGGGCGATGAGGCTCTGGCGGGCGTCGGGGGCGATGGCCAGCTCCTGGCGGGCCACGCCCAAGGCGGCGTGGGCGGCGAACCCGCTCACGGTCATGCCCTGCTCTTGGGCGGCCCGGGCCAGCAGGGTGTGCTCGTCGTCGCTGAGGCTGAGCTTGACGAAGTGGTCGCGGCGTACCCCCGTCCTGCGGTCGCCGCGTCGGCGCTGGGTCGTGTCGGCCACCGTGGGTTCCTCCGGCACAGGGGTGGGCGGGTCCGGCCGGCTGTGGCCACCCAGGGGTGGTCACAGGGGGTGGCCATGGCCACCCGGGCACGGGGTTGTGGCCGGATTCTGACACACTCGTCCAGATTCGTGATGCTGGGGAGAGACCGATGCCCGACTTGCCATCCACCGCGTCCTGGTGGCTGATCTGCGCCCTGGCCCTGGCCGTGACCGGAGCCCTGGTGTGGGGGGTGCGCCGGGCCACGACCCGCGCCGCCCGCCCCGGCCGGCGTGCGGGCGCGGTGCCGCTGCACGGCGGCTATCTGGCGGCCACCGCGGTCATCGCGGTGGTGGCGCTGGGGTTGATCCTGGTGGCGTTCACCATGAGCTACGCGGCGCTGTACGAGGCCGCCACCTGGCTGGCCCACACCCAGCTGCACGCGATCAACGGCGGTGACCTGCGGTTCCTGTTCCCGTTGGGCATCGACGCGGTCATCGTCTACTTCCTGGCCATGGACCTGCTCATGGAGTGGCAGGGGCGTCGGCACGCGCTGAACCGGTGGGCGGCCTATGCGCTGTCGGCGATCACGATCATCTTGAACGTGTCCCAGGGGGACGGGTCCACCGCCTCCTACCTGGGCCACGCCGGCCCGCCCATCGTCATCATCCTCATCGCCGAGGGGGTCGCGGCGTGGATCCGGCACCTGGCCGGGCTCGCGCACGGCCAGGCCGCCGACCGGATCCCCGCAGGGCGGTGGATCGCCCACCCGGTCTCCACTTTGAAGGTGGTGCGGCTCATGCTGGGGTGGGGCATCACCTCCTATCCGCAGGCCCTGGAGCACGAGCAGCGCCGCCAGTTGGCCTACGCCATGCTGCGCGAACAGCACGGCCGCACCTGGCGGCGGCACACTCCCCGCCATCTGCGGTGGATGCTGGACAACGGCTACGAGCTGGACACCGCCTTCGAGCTGACCCGGGCCATGACCTCGGCCACGGTGGCCATGACCGCCACCGAGGTCCAGCACCTGGCCACCCCCGGTGGCCAGGCCCTCGGCCACGCTCTGGCCGCGCCCTCGGAGGCGGAAGACGAGGGGAACGCCGCACCGTACCGGGAGGAGGCTGGGAACCAGGAGGCCACGCCTGTGGCCCCTGCGCAGGAGGAGCCGGCCCACGCCGCCCCGGTGACCGATCGAGCATCTGCGGCGTCGGCCGCGCAGGTGGCCCCCGCTCCGGTTGCGCTGCCCGAGCAAGTTCTGGCCGAGACCGCTCCCACCCCATCGTTCCGCCCCGAACCGGTGTCCCAGACGGAGCCTGAACCTGCACCGACGCCCACCCTGGGAGTGTTGTCGCCGGAGCAGAAACGCCGCCGGGTGCAAGAACTTCTGGTCACCCACCCGGAGATGACCGACGCCGAGCTCGCCGAACAGATTGGCTCCTCACCGCGTACCGCACGCCGCTACCGGGCCGAGCTCGGCTACCACCGCTCTCCGGTGGCCACCCGTGGCCACACCCCGAGCGATGACGGCCAACGGGGCGGCCGGAACCGGGAACCGGAAACCGTGCCCGCCCACCCCTGAACCCGTGGCCGCACGCCCCGATCACGACGGCGCCGGGGTGGCCACTTGAGACCGTCCGCTCGGCCAAGCATGACTAAAGGACCGCACACTCGTGGCCACGGCCCTGGGCTCAGGTCTGAAGGGTGTTCACCGGCGGCGCCTGGGCCCTGCCGAGGTCCGTGCTGCGAAGCCGACGCCGGCCCTTCCCGGGGCTGCCCCCACAAGAGATCGGATCGCGCCCAAGTCCTCTCCAAAAGAAGGCCGCGAACGGGGACCGCTCCGGTCGACAGGCCTCCTGCCTCGAGTGATACGCCTCGCACAAGTGATACGCGTGCGTGTCGTCGCACGCGTATCACTGGTGCGAGGCGTACGTTCGCCCCATGGACATCTACGACCTGATCAACCAGAAGGGCGGCGTCGGCAAGACCGCGTCGGCCATCTCCCTGGGGGGTGCGATGGCCGATGCGGGGGAGCGTGTGCTCCTGGTCGACCTGGACCCCCAGGGCCACCTCACCGACGCGCTGGGTGTGCCGGAGTCGCCCGACGACGCGACCCTGTCGCAGGCGATCCTGGGCGAGTGGGAGGGCCATCCGCGCGAGCTGGTGGTGGCCTACCGCGAACGCCTGCACGTACTGCCCACGTCGCTGGACATGTTCCTGCTCGACCGGGGGCTGTACATGAGCCAGGGGCGCGAGCACCGCCTGGCCCGGGTCCTGCAGCGTTTGGAGGACGACTACGACGTGTGCCTCATCGACTGCCCTCCCTCCCTGGGGGCGACCACCGACGCCGCCCTGGTCGCGGCCCGCAGCAGGGAGGGACACCGGGGCGGCCTCATCGTCCCGGTGGAGGCCGAGGACTCCTCGATCCGGGCGCTGCGGTTGCTGCTGCGGCAGATCGGCACCCTGAGCCAGGTCATGGGCGTGGACATCGACGTCCTGGGACTGGTGCCCTCGCGGTTCGACGTACGCGACGGGGCCATGGTCACCAGCGTGCTGGAGTCCTTCCGGGCCCTGGGTGCGCCGCCGGTGATCGCCGAGATCCGCAAGCGCAAGGAGGTCCGCGAGGCATGGCGGGAGAAGGTCCCGGTGACCGAGTACGCCCCCGACTCCGAAGTCGCCGGCTGGTTCCGGGACCTGGCCAAGGCGGTGCGCGGATGAGCGCGGCGAAGAGGAAGGCGGCCCCCGCCCCGGACATGGGCGGGCTCACCGACGACTGGCAGAAGATGACCTCTCTGCGCCAGGGCGAGCACGGCCGGCAGGAGGCGCCGACGCCGGCCGCCCCGGACAGGGCCCCCGCGCCGGAGGCCTCTCGATCCGGCCCCGGGGCCATGACCCGGCGCAGCTGGTACGCCAGCGCAGACGCCGTGGAGGCTCTGGCCAAGGCGGTGGACGACATCCACCACGCCACCCGAGCGCCCAAACACGCCGTCGTGTCCGAGCTGTTCCGAGTCGCGGCGGCGGCGGCCCCGCACGTGCAGCAGAAGCTCGCCCCAAAGGAGTGATACGCGTGATACTCCTCGCACGAGTGCTATGCGTCGCACTCGTGCGAGGGGTATCACGCACGGCCACAACGGCGCGGGGCCCGAAAACGGGGCTGCACAGCAGGTA
>NZ_CP074136.1 GCF_018316655.1 Nocardiopsis changdeensis
CCGCCGAGGGACTCGCCCGCGCCCCCCGGGAACAGGCCGAGGCCGCCCGCCAGGTCCTGGCCGACACCGCCACCAGGCTCCCCGCAGGAACCCGCGGCGACATCAACCGCCTGGTCCTGGCGGGGATCGACCAGTGGGACCCGCCCACCACGACCGACACACCGAAGGATTCCGACGCATGAACACCCCGAACTGGACTCCGGACTGGTGGCGCCGCCTCTTCGGCGCGGCCGAGCCCCCACACATCCAGGTCCTGCGGGTCTTCCTGGCCGACCCCGACCGTCCGCGGTTCGGCTACGACCTCATGCAGACCACGCGGTTCCCCAGCGGCAGGCTGTACCCGGCCCTGGCCCGCCTGAAGCGGGACGCCTGGATCACCGGCACGTGGGAGGACATCAACGAGGACGAGGCGGGCCGCCCAGCCCGCCGCAGCTACCGGCTCACCGCAGCTGGTCGCGTGCACGCCCGCGCCCTGGTCGACGCCCGGGACGCCGCCGCGGCCGCACCCGACCAGCGGCCGACCCTGGAGGCCGCCCGGAACCGCGCCGACGCCCTGATGGGCCGACCCGGCCCCGACGCGGACGGCTACGCCGATGCGTTCACCGATACCGCCCGCGAGGTACTGGCGGCTCTGCTCTACGCCGCCGCCGTGACCGAGGCCGATCCCGAGCAGGTGCGCCGGTGGGCGAGCACCTACAGCCTGGAGCCGTACGAGCTGCTCCGGGCCCGCACCTCCGGTGAGGCCGAGGACCCCGACGCCCGCACCGCCTGCATCGAACTGCTGCGCGTCTACCAGCAGATGCCCGACCGCTCACGGAGCGCGGTCATGATGCAGGTCGCCGCCGCCCTGGACAACCTCAAGAACTGACCCGTCCCCGCCCGGGGGCGCCCGCCCCCGGGCCACCGAGAAGAAGGAGAAGCATCATGTTCGGACGACTCAGCCGCGGGGAGATCTCCGGCATCAACGAGGACGGCGCCACCTGCTGGTGCGGCGCCGACATCGTCAGCGGCACCAGCAAGTTCGAGAAGCGCACCAGCGGCCCCGACCTGTACGTCCGCGAGCTGACGTGCGCGAACAGCCACGTCGAGACCCGCAAGAGCGACGGTGGCTGATGGGCGGCTACGACTACGCGGCCGACACCCGGCCCGAGCATTTCGTCCGCGTGACGTGGGAGGACCCCTACGACACGATCCATGACGCCGTCAAAGCCGACAGCCCGGAACAGGCGCTGGCGGCCGCCCGCGCCAACTGGCCCGGCGCCGACGTCATCCTGGCCGGCCCCCAGGGGGAGCGGTGACCCTGGCCGCAGTGGTCTTCATCGTCGCCCTGGCCGCCCTGGTGGTGGGGATGTGGACGTGGCAGATCCGCCACGTCATCCGCACCGCCCCCGCGGCCGCCGCCATCGGTGTCCGGTGGCGGGTACGCGACCGGGCCGACGCCGCGGACCTGGACGCCCTGCGCGCCCACCTGGCCCTGGAGGCGATGCACCAGGCCCGCCGGACCTGCGGCGCCCACCTCACCGTCGCGGAGATCTCCGCCGCGGCGGCCGACCCGCAGGGCGCGGCCGCCCGGTTCCGGCGGGAGGGCACCCCGGACGCCTACGCGGCCGCCCGGGACCTGGAGGACCTGGCCCGGCAGGCCGACCGGGAGGCGATCACCGCGGTGATCACCTGGGCCCTGGAGCAGGAAGGCCGCTCCAAGAGCAGGAAGGCCCGCGGCTGAGACCGCGGCCGCCACCCCCACCCGAAACGACGAAGGGAAGAGACCATGCCACCTCAGATCCGCATCTCACGGGCGGTGCGGACCTTGGAGGCGCGCCGCACCTCCCAGGCCGACGCGCTGGCGGCACTGCTGCGCCAGATCCACGAGGCCCAGGCCATCGGGCGTCTGCCCCGGCTGGTCCGGGAGAGCGCCCAGGCTCTGGCCGAGGAGATCACCGCGCCGGCGCCGCGCGGATGGAGGCGCCTGCTGGACAGGTCCCCCGCGGGCCGCGAGGCGGCCGCCGTGGCGGTGCTGCTGCGCGCCGTCGAGGCCGACCGGGACCAGGCGGGCCTGCCCGTGCGGCGCGCCGCCCAGCGGCTGGCCCGCGTGCTGTCCGTGAGCCGGATCCCTGCCGGCGCTGCCTGACCCCTATGAGGACCGAGGGCCGCCCCACCGGCAAAGAGGGGGCGGCCCCGGCGAACACTCCCCCCGGCTCTGACGAGGAACAAAGAGGAGCGGTATCCATGATGACCCAGGACGACACCCCGCCGGACCGCCCGCCCCGCACGGGGGTGCGCGCGGCCTCGCCCGCCGAGCGGCACCGTGATCACGGACCGGTGACCGGGCCCCTGCACGCCGACGCCTGCGCGGCTGGACGCGAACGGTACGGCCAGCCCCCGACCTGCTGACGACCCTGCCGGGCCCCGGCCTTCCCGGGGCGGGGCCCGGCCCTCAGATACGGAGCAGCATCATGGACCACCCCGACCACTCCCCCAGGCCCGACCTACCCCGCGCCCGCGCGGCCGCGGCCGACCTCTACGCCCAGGTCATCAGGCCCGATCCCGACCCGATCGTCCTGGAGGCCGCACGCGTCCTGGCGGCGCTGTGGACCGCGGCCGAGCTTTCCGGCGGCGGAGACGAGCACGTGGAGCACTGGCTCACCAACGCGCCGGACCTGTCCGTGCCGCGCCGTATCCTCGGTGCGCATCGGGTCGGTGCGTGCGGTGCCTATCCCGGCCGCCTGGTCGCCGCTGACCTGGCCGCCTATGACCACGCCCGCCCCGAGCACTGCCAGGCCGTCCGTGCCGCCATCATGGCGGCCCTGACCGTGGCCACGGTCGTTTCGTGACGCGCAGCCCCGGCGCCGGCAGCCCGGGCTGAGCCCGTCCGCGCACCGTCGCGGAGGCGGCCGCCATGGAGGGGCCGCACCCCTTGTCCCCGCGGTAGCGGGGTGGCCCACACCGGGCCCTCACAGCACCCCGACCCGAGGAGAAGACCAGTGCCGTACACCACCAAGCACCACGCGTTCGTTGACTTCGTGCCCGATGACGACACGGATACCACTCTGCGGTACTACCTGCTCAGCCACACACCAGGGGCCGGTTTCGTCTGGCGTCAGCTGGCCGTGGAGCAGTACACGGCGCAGGTCGAGGACATGAAGGTCGAGCACGCCACCGGCCACCGGGTCACCGCGCGCCGCACTCGGGCCATGCCCCGCGTGGCCTACTACGGGAGCGTCCCCATCGTGCAGCTGGTGGGCGAGGACGGTGTGACCGCCGAGGAGGCGGAGAGGTTCTTCCAACAGGAGATCCAGAACCTGCTGGAAGATGACGACGTGTTCGGGATCGAGGAGTCGATGCTGCCCGGCGTCCAGCACGGGCACGGGTGGCCGCCCTTGTCGTTCATCGAGTTCGTGGAGAGGTTCCGCACCGACGAGCCCCAGCCGGGCGAGGAGATCGGCAAGGAGGACTTTCGCGAACTGCCCTACCACGAGCAGTTCCCACGTGGGCTGTTCGGGATGGACTACGAGGCGTAGCCGCCGGGGGGCCGTCCCCCGCCCGCGGTGACCGCCACGGTCACCGCAGGCCGCTCCGGTGACCGTGGCGGTCACCCGAACGTAGCCCTCCGGCTACGGTCGGACCCGGAAAATGCAGAACCGGTGCACCGCGCGGAGCGGTGCACCGGTCAAAGTAGAGGTGGCGGTGGGTTCGGCCCCGCAGGGCCGGTGGTGTTCCCACCGCCATCGCATCTCATACCCGCCCCGAGAAGAGACGAAGGTAGGAGTTGGCCACCATGGTAGCCCAGGAGTCCGGTGCCGGCACCGGCCGCGAGCCGGTGACGGTCGCCGACATCGCCCGCCTGTACCGGCGCTCCGCGAGAGTGGTCCGCGAGAAGTGGGTGCGCACCGACGCGTGGCAGAGCACGGTCCGCGTGGTCGGCAAGCGGGGGCGGTGGCGGCTGTACGACGCCGACGACGTCGAGGCGTTCGCGCGCCAGCGGGTGTGGCTGCCCCCTCGGGACACCGACGTGCCCCCCGGTCGGCTGCTGGACCAGGCCGCCATAGCCGAGTACACCGGCATCGACATCTCGGCGGTGTGGTCGGACGTCTCCCGCGGCCGCTTGGGCGAGCCCGACGACACGCGCGACGGCGTGCGACGGTGGAAGCGCAGCACCGTGGACGAGCACTTGTGGGCGCGCCAACGCAAACACGAGGGCTGAGTCAGAAAATAGCGCGTTGACCAGCAGAAATAGGAGGGTCGAGGCCGCCGATTGACTTGCAAAAGGTGGGGTCTTCCTTGTAAAATGGGTTGTGTTGGTGGGGGGTGGTGCTCCCGCCGACCGCATCGCATATCCGACGAGAAAGAGAAGGCATGCGCCCGATCAAGATCACAGACCCCAAGGGCGTCATCGCGGCGATCCCCTACCTCCTGGGGGAGCCCCCGCAGTGCGGGATGGTGGCCCTGGTGACCAGGGGCACCCGCGTACAGGTCGGCCTCCGCAAGGACTTCGACGACACCCACGCCCCGATGGAGGCGACCACCGACGCCGCGCGCCTGGTCGCCGCCGCCCAGGGCGAGGGCGACGGGCTGATGCTCATCGCCTACGGCCCCGGGCCGAGGGTCACCCCGTACGTGGACGCCGTCCAGTCGGCGGTCCGCCACACCCGGCTGACGCTCGTGGACGCCCTGCGTGTCCACGAGGGCCGGTACTGGTCCTACACGTGCCAGGCCGGGTGCTGCCCGGCCGAGGGGGTCCCCTTCGACCCCGACCAGTCGACCGTCCCCGCCGAGATGGTGGCACGCGGCGAGGTCCGTCTACCCGCTCCGGCGATGGACCCCATCACGCAGGCCCGCCTCAGCCTGGCGCCGGTCGAGGTCCCCGAGGACGACGTCAAGGAGATCGTCGCCGACACCGTGGACGCCGCCCGGCGGTGGGCCGACCCCGTCGCCCGCGCCGCCGAGCAGCTGATGCGGGCGGTGGACGCAGAGAAGGCGGGCCAGGGACCGCAGGACACCGACGATCTCGTGCGTCTGGCCGTGTACCTGCGATCGGTGCCCGCCCGTGACCGGGTGTGGGCGGCGATCAACCCCGAGAACGCCAGCACCCACACCGACCTGTGGTCGAAGGTGACCCGCAGCGCGCCGAGGCCGCTGCGCGCGGCTCCGGCGTCGCTGGTCGCCGTCGCCGCGTGGACCGGCGGGGAACTCCCCCTGGCCCAGGCAGGGGTCCGCGTGGCGTTGGACGCCGACCCGTCGTACTCGCTGGCCCAGTTGGTCCAGCAGGCGCTGACGTTCGGCCTGCCCGTGGAGCGGTGGCTGGACACGGTCCGCAAGAAGGGCTGACGCCCCCCGAGCCCGTACGGGCGTCCGGGGCCCGGCACCGGCCGGGCCCTGGGCGGGCCGCCCCAGGCGGGCGGCCCGCCCCTTCCCTGAACGCTTGCGAGGAGACACCACCCATGAGCAGCAACGAACGCCCCTTGTCCGCCACCATGCAGGCCGCCCTGCTGGGCGCCCTCATCGAGGGCGAGGCCCTGAACGAGCCCCCGGTCCTGCGCTGGCTGAACGCCGGGGGAACCCGCCGCACCCCGCCCCAGACCAAGCGGGCCCTGATCGCCCGGGGCATGGCCGCCGCCAACGGCACCAGCGAGCCCCCGCTCACCCCCGAGGGCATCGCCGAGGCCGAGCGCATCCGCGCCGCCCGCCGCACCGACGCCGCCCGGCACCGGCCCGAACCGGCCGGAGCCGACACCACCCCGCCCGAGACCTACGCGGTCGACTGCCCCCGCTGCGGAGCCCAGACCGGTACCGCCTGCACCGGCGCCGACACCCACCCCGAGCGCATCGGCGCCGCCCAAGAGTGCGGGACACGGTTCTTCGGCGGGCGCACCTGCGCCGAACCGGTCGGCCACACGGGGGCGTGTCGGCCCGCTCCGCGCCAGGAGCGGCACCACCGCCCACAGCCCGCGCCGGGCGAGTGCGGGACGCGGTTCGTGAGCGGCCGCCCCTGCCGCAAGCCCGAGGGGCACGACCGCGCCTGCGATCCCACCCCCCGCGACCCTGCCCCGCTGGAGGGACAGGTGATCGCCCACCAGAGCCACGGCCGAGGACTGGACCCCGCCCACGCCCAGGACGCGGCCGCGGCGCGGGCCGTCCGCGCCCTGACCGCCGCCGGGCTGCACCTGGCCGACCTGGCCCAGGGCTACGACCCCGAGACCTGCACGGCCACCGGGTACATGGTCGAGCCGCGCGGCACCGACGCCGACGGCGATCCGTGGGTGTACGTCTACTACCTCACCGACGGCAGGACGCACGACCCGGCCACCGACCGGCACCCGCGCGCCCGGCTCCGCGACGCCCAGGACGCGCTGCGCGCCGACGGATGGGCGGTGGACCCGCTGCCCGGCGCGTGCGTGCGCGCCCACCTGACGGGCCCCGCCGAACCGGTCCCCCAGCAGGACCGCAGCGTCGTGACCGAGATCGTCACCCGAGTCAACGCCATGTACAGCACCGGCCGCTGACACCCACCGGGGGCGGACCACCGGGGTCCGCCCCCACCCCGAGAAGAAGGAGCACACCGCAGATGGAACCCGCCCTGAACACCCCGCCCGTCCCGCGCCGCATCCCCACCACTGTGGAGGACCAGCAGGACGTGATCACCATCGCCGAAATGGCAGACGGAGCCTGCACCGTTGTGAAGAACTCGCTGCTGGTTCCTACCGGCGTGCTGCTCACGCTGTACAACGAGTACGACCAGAGCCGGGTAATCACGCTGCTCCAGGCGTCCGGTTACACCGTGACCGTGGCCACCGCTCGTGTGCTCGTGGTCACCGGAGCGATCGGCCGCCTGGAGATGCTGCGCGCCGAGCGCGACCGGCTCACCGCCGAGATCGCCCACGAGGAACAGCGCCTGCGCTCGCAGACCGCAGCGCGCTGACCCGAGATGATGAGGACCGAGGGCCGCCTACTCGCCAAAGCCGGGCGGCCCCCGGCACTCCCCGGACCGACAAGGAACACGAGGAGCACCACCATGATGACCGACACCACCGCCCCCCGGGCCCGCCGCGCCCTGGACGAGCTGGACCGGCTGGCCGCCGAGCCCGAGTGCGACCCGGCCGTGTACGACGCCGCCCACGTGCTGGCCGCGCTGTGCACGGCGGCCGACCGCGTCGGCGGTGAGGACACCCACGTTCTGCACTGGCTCAACCGCACCCGCACCCTGACCGCTCCCCGGAAGATCCTGGGGAAGCTGCGCACCGATGTCCGCGGCCGCCGCAGTTCCCGCCCGCTGGCCGCCCACCTGGTGGCCTACGAATCCGGGAGCGCGCAGGCCCGCAGGACGATTTGCGACATCATCACCACCATGATCGAGAGGGCCGAAGCATGATCGCCGACCCGCGCGTCCACCCCGTGCCCGGCACCGCCCTGACCGTGGAATGGGACCAGGCATGGGAGGCGTACGTGGTGCGCGGCCCCGGCGCCCCCACCGACGGCGGGCCGCTGGAGACCCTCCAGGCCCTGGCCCAGGCCCTGGACCCGGTGCCGCTGCCCGAGCGGCTGCGCACCGCCCTGGCCGCCGACCGCGCCGTACGCCCGCCCCTGGTCGGCGACGACTGGCGGCGCCGCCTGACCCACATCCGCGAGATACTCGCCCCGCTCGGGACGGCCCTGACCACGGTCGCGCCCTACATTGCGGCGCCGCGCCTGGAGGCGGTGGAGGTCGCCACCGACCCGGCGGTGCCCCGGGCCGGAACGGAGGCGCGCCGAATCCTGTCCGAGGCCGGGTACCAGGTGGACCCCCACGGCGACCTGGCCAGCACCTACCTGGTCACGCAGGCGGGCGCCGACCCGGCGCACCCGTGACCGAGAGCCCGACCCCGGGCCGCCGCGCACCCGCCCCCGGGCGCGCGGCGGCCGCCCGCCCCGACGACCGCAGGAAGCACACCATGACCGAGAGCCCGACCCCAACGGCGCCGACCCTGGAGGAGGCCCGCACCCGGGCCGCCGTCCTGGCCGCCGCCACCGAGGCCACCACGGACACCCCCACCGGCCGCGCCGCCCGCGGCGTCCTGGCCGCCATGCTCTACGCGGCCGCCCTGGACGGCGACGGGCTGACCCGCGTCATGCGGTGGGTGGCCACCGGAGAACGCGAGGAGCCGATCCGGATCCTGACCGCCCGCCGTGAGGACGTCGACGCCCACGCCGCGGCGGCCGCTCTGATGCTGTCCCAGCACGCCGATCCCGACTACCAGGCCGCTGTGGCCCGGCTGGTCCGGGCTGCCCTGATCACCACCGAGGAGAGCCGATGAGCACCACCACCCCGTTCCCCGGCTGGGGTGACCCGGCCGTGTTGTCCGAGGAGGCCGACGGGCCGGAAGACCTCGCCATCCGGACGTGGGCCGAGCGCTACATTCCGCCGCACTCGGCGGAGGCGTTCGCCGAACACGCCTGGTCTCAGTGGGACGAGTATGAGCCTGATGGCAGCCAGACCGTCGGGGAGTTCCTCTGTGACCTGCTGCGCCAGTGGCGCGGCGAGTCGGGCGGGTACCCGCCCACCCCGCAGGGCTGACCAACGCGGGTGCAGGAAGGGCCCGGCCGGTTTCGGCCGGGCCCTCGGCGTGGAACTCGGTGCCCATATCCGGTGCTGACCTCTACAATCCGTATGCGACGTGTTCGCCCCCGTCACATGAGGTCACCCGCTGCTCATCCCCCTTGGAGGAGCCCACGATGTCCCCCACTCCCCCGACCGAAACCCCCGCCCGGCCACGCCGCTCCGGTACCGGCGGCCGCTGGTGGATCTACGCCGGGCGCGGGATCATCTGGGCGTTTTTCCTGGCGGTCATCGTCAACGCGGCCATGAACCAGTACCGGCTGTGGACCGCCGACGCCGCTCCGGTCGCCGAGCAGGCCCCCGCCGCTGCGGAGCCGGCGACCGCGTTCCCTGAGGACGCCGCCGCGGCGTTCGCCCAGGGGTTCGCCCAGGCGTATTTCTCCCAGGGCGCGGACGCCGACGAGGCCCCAGCGGTGACGCTCGCCGACTACGTTCCCGAGGACCGTCTCCGGGATTTCGCGGTGCCGGAGATGACCGTGGACGGTATCCGCACTGTCCAGGTGAACGCGACCGATGACCACCACGGCATCGTCACCCTGGCCGCCCAGGTGGGCGGTGCCCCCATGCACCTGGACGTGCCGATCTACGCGGCCGACACCGGCGCCCTGGTGGTCTCCGGCCTGCCCGCACTGCTGCCCGCCCCCGAGCCGGCGACCCTGCCGGCCCCGGCCGAGGAACAGGCCACCGACGAGGCGGCCGCCGAGCAGATGACGCCCGTCATCACCGGGTTCCTGGAGGCGTGGGCCGAGACCCCCGACCACCTGCCCCGTTACCTGTCCCCGCAGGCCCAGGTGGACCCCCTGCCCGAAGGGGCGTTCACGTTCGGCGGGCTCGGCGACCTCACGGTGCCGCCCGTGGACGGTGACGGGCCGCGCGAGGCGCTGGCCACCGTCACCTGGCGCCCGGCCGAGGAGACCGACGGCGGCCTCACCCAGCACTACCGGATCACCCTGGAGCAGACCGCGGGGAACTGGTTCGTGGTCGACGTCCAGGGCGCCCCTGCGCCTCCGGCCGGTTCCTAGGAGGCCCCGGGATGGACCTGCCCACCTATACCAATATCTGGCGCATCGAGAAGCGCCTGTACAAGCTCTACGACTTCCGCCTGCCTATGCCGGTGCCGGTCACCACTGCGGCGATCTTCGTGGTGATCGTCGTGGTGTGGTGCACGCTCATGGCCCTGCTACGGGTGCCGTTCTCCACCCCCTGGCACGTGCTGTGGATCGTCCCGCCGTTCGTCCTGGCGTGGGGGGCGACCCGCCCGGTCATCGAGGCCAAACGGCTGGACGAACTAGCCGCGAGCCAGATCCGGTTCCTGCTGGAGGCCCGCACCTATGTGCGGCTGCGTCCCGAGTACGAGCCCGCCCGGGTGCGTACCGCGGCCGTGGTCTGGCACCGCGACCCGGTCGGCGCCCCCGACCGCCGCGCCCACACCCCCGCCCCGGTCGTGCGGGCCCTGCCGACCCGCCCTCTGCCCTCCGCCGCCCGCCAGGCGGGCGCTGCGGCCGCCTGATCCCCTGCGAGGTTTCCCACCATGCGACTGCCCCGCCCGCCCCGCAGCGCCCGCCTGGCCGCCACCTATTTCGATGACCTGATCCTGCTCACCGACACCACCGCGTGGGCGTACTTCCGCCTGCCCACCTACGCCTACGAGTTCAGCACCCTGGAGGACCGCGAGGTGCTGGCGATGAACGTCACCATCGCCCTCGCGGCCATCCGCATGAACGACGCCCAGGTCCACCTGCGCATCGCCCACCGCGACTACCCGGCCGCCGAGTGGGCCAACGCCCTGGACGACCGCACCACCGCGGCGCTGGCGCGCATCCGCGACCCCCGCGACCGGCAGGCCGCCACCGGCGCCTGGTCGGCGTACCTGGATGAGACCTACCGGCACGTGTGGGCCGCGGACTTCTGGAGCAAGGAGGTCTACCTCGGGGTGCGGCTCGGCCAGCGCACCAGCGGCCGCGCAGGCGACGTGCTTGGCCACTTCCAGGCCCTGTACACCTCCCTGGAGCACGCGCTCGGGATGGAAGACCCGCGTGTGGATGCCGAGGAGGTCGACCGCTGGCACGACCAGGCCCAGCGGCTCGGCCGCGCCCTGGCCGCCGGCGCCCTGAGCGCCCGCCACGCCACCGCCGACGAGGTCGCATGGCTGTTGCAGCACACCGTCAGCGGCGCCGACCACCAGCCCAGCGCCGCCGGGCGCCGCCCGTGGGGGCGCGGCGAGATCGAGCAGCTCGCCGAGGGCACCGTCCACAACGGCCGCACCCTGCTGCGCCTGGAGCACGGCACCAAGTCGACCTGCGTCGCCTACCTGGCGTTCTCCCGGTTCCCGGACCTGATGGCGTTCCCCGACGGCGAACCGTGGCTGTACCACGCCGACTCGCTGCCGTTCCCAGTCGCGATCACTTCCCGCATGCAGCTGGTGCCGCCGGCCAAGGCCGCCAAGGACGTGGGCCGCAAGCTCGCGCACGCCCGCGACATGGACGCCCACATCCGCGAGGCCGGGGTAGAGGCCCCCATTGCCCTGGCCGAGCAAATCGACGCCGCCCGCGCCCTGGAGCACGGCATCACCAAGGAGCGCCTGCCGTTCGTCTACGGCTGGCACCGCCTCATGGTGTCCGGGCCCACCGAGGAGATCGTCCGCAACCGCGTGGAAGCGGTCATCGAGCACTATCGGGACATCGGCATCGACGTGGTCGCCCCCACCGGCGACCAGCTGTCGCTGCTGAACGAGGCCCTGCCGGGCGACCAGGTCCGTGTGCAGGCATACGCCCAGCGCCAGCCGCTGCGCACCATCGCGGGCGGCATGCCCACCGCCACCGTCGCCGTGGGCGACACCCCCGACCCGGCGGGGAACGGGTGGGTGGGGCCCTACATCGGCGAGACCGTCGGCCGGGCCCGCTCCATCGTCCACTTCGACCCGCTGGTGGCCGCCGCGCGCAACCGGCCCACCGCCATCGCCGTCACGGGCGAGCCGGGCGGCGGCAAGACCACGCTGGCGCTGCTGCTCATCTACCAGTTGGCCCTGCGCGGGGTGACCATCGCGGCCATCGACCCCAAGGGCGACGCCGAGTCCCTGGTTGAACTGCTCCAGCGCCGCGGCCGCAAGGCCCGCATCATGTCCCTGGCCTCGGCCCAGCCCGGCCTGCTGGACCCGTTCGCGTTCGGCGACGACCTGGCCGCCAAGAAGACCATGGCCACCGAGACCCTGCGCCTGCTGCTGCCCCGCATGAGCGAAGAGCGCGAGTCGGCGATGATCCAGGCCGTCGGCGCGGTCGCCAACCAGCCCCAGCCGTCCCTGGCCAAGGTCGTCGACCACCTCCAGGCCCAGGAGGACCCCGCCTCGCGCAACCTCGGCGCCGTCCTGGGATCCATGGCGGAAATGAGCCTGGCCAACCTCTGTTTCGCCCCCCAGCAGGCCGACCAGATCGACACCGAGGGGTGGACGACCGTGTTCACCCTGGCCGGGCTCACCCTGCCCGAGGCCAGCCTCAACCGCGACGACTACAGCTATGGTCAGCGGCTGTCGGTGGCCCTGCTGTTCCTGGTGTCGCAGTTCGCCCGCCGCCTCATGCACGGCCTGGACCGCCACCTGCCCAAGGCGATCTTCCTGGACGAGGCGTGGGCGGTCACCTCCACCCCCGAGGGCGCCAAGCTGGTCCCGGAGGTCTCCCGGATGGGCCGCTCCCGCAACACCGCCCTGATCCTGGTGTCCCAGAACGCGGGCGACCTGCTCAACGAGCAGGTGACGAACTGTGTGTCCACGGTGTTCGCGTTCCGCTCCAGCGAGTCCACCGAGGTTTCCAACGTGATGGAGCTGCTGGGGGTCGCCGACACCGAGGACCACCAGGCGGTGCTGCGCAACCTCGGCAACGGCGTGTGCCTCATGCGCGACCTGGACGGCCGCACCGCGCAGGTCGCCGTGGACCTGGTGTCGCAGGAGCTGCTGGAGTGGCTGGACACCAACCCCAACCGGCCCCACCCCGGCGACCGCCTGGACGACGAGAACGACGGGTTCGAGAACGAGGCCGAGTGGGAGGACGAGGACGCCCCCCGCGCGGAGGTCAGTACGTGACCGTCAGCGGCTCCGGCGTCCCCTCGTGGATCTCCCACAGCTCCCGGACGAACCCCACCCGCACCCCGGCCCCGGCCGGATCGGCGGCGGGCACACCGGTCAGGAACCCGCTCACCTGGACCTGCTGGCGGAACTCCCAGGAGCCGGTGGCCGACAGATCCGGCTCATCGGTGCAGTCCCCGCCCCGCGGGTCCTGCCACCGCAGCGGGCCGGCACCGCCCACCGCCTCCACCGACACCACCGGCTCAGCCGGCAGCGGATCGGACGACACCCCCGCCCCATCGGAGATGGAGGCGGAGGGAGAGGGGGAGGGGCCGGCCGCCTGCACCGGCCGGTCCGGATCAGCGGTGTGGGTCAGTGTCAGCGTCAGCGGCACGGTGACCGTCCCGGCCGGCGCCGACAGGCCGCACCCGGCCCCGTCGCCCACCGGAGCCCCCAGCTCCACCGCCGCATCGTAGGCGGCCGCGCTCGGGTGGCGGCTGGTCCCGGGCACCCCGGTGTACAGCATCCGGATCTGGGCCTGCCCGGACACCGGCGCGAACGGATCCGCCGACGGCGACCCTGTGGGCTCGGCCGCAGCCCCCGGACCGGGTTCGTCGGCAGAACAGCCCGCGGCCGCCACCACGACCACCACGGCGGCCGCCACCGTCAGTGCACGCATCATGCCCCCACCGTAACGCCTAGGAGATTCCCGTGTTCGAGCGCCTCATCAGCGCCCCCGACCAGCCCATGAGCCAGCGCGGCACCCGCATCGCCATCCTCATCGTCGTGGCGCTGCTCATCGCCGGCGGCCTCTTCTTCACCGTGCGCGACGCCGTCACCGGCGACGACCCCGGCCCCGAGCAGACCGCGGCCCCCTCCCCCACCCCCACCGTGCCCCCGCAGGAACCCACCCGGGCCCCGGCCGCACCCGCCGACGCCGGCCGCGCCGAAGACTGGTTCCCGCTCAGCATGGCCGAGTTCACCGCCGCCGGCGAGACCGCGACGGCGTTCCTGGCCGACGCCGCCACCGTCGACTCCGGACGCGACGACTGGACCACCCACGTGGACCGGGTGAGCCGCTGGGCCACCGAACCCCATGCCGAGACCCTGACCACCACCGACGGCATCGCCGAGGGACTGTGGCGCGTCCTGGCCGCCGACGCCGACGTGGCGTGGATCGGCAGCGCCCAGGTCGAGCAGATCACCTACTTCGAGGAGCGGTCCGTCACCCTGCACCTGTCCCTGTCGGCGACCCCCACCACCGGCGGCGAGGTCAAGGACCTCGGCGAGTACGGCGTCACCGTCACCACCCGCGAGGGCGGCCGGTGGAAGGTCGACCGCGCCGAAATCCTCTGATCCGACCAATCTTGCATCTGATGCGAACGAATATGCCCCACTCACTCGATGAATGACACGTGCACGTGGTCATAATGGTTCTGCGTGACACTTCCGCGATCACTCATCCCGCACCAGATCCCATACGACATGTTCGGTACGTTCGCGTAGTAGGCCGTCGACCCGCTGTTGCAGCTGTTGCGGTCCGGGTGCCAAATCGACTGGTACCAGATGATGTACTTCACGCCCAGTTGGGCGTGGTTGTTCATCACGAACTCGGTGATGCGGATGCCCTTCTGCTCATCGTTGCCCGATGAGTACACGCCGATCGGCGACGTCATGTAATCGCATGCCCGACCGTGGAAATGCTCCCCGCCGTCATCGAAATCGCGTTTGCAGTTCCCCGAGTTCGTGAGGTAGTCGCGGAAATTCGCGACGATCGTCCGGTGCGCCGCGCAGGTCAGCGGCGTGATCGGGCCCGTCGCGAACGGCTCATTGTCGATCGGGCACGGCTCCAGGTGCGTCTGCCCGCTCAGATCGCCCACATCGTAATCCGGCGCCTGACCCGGAGTGCCCGTACCGTCCGGGCAGTCCACCGACGCCACCACGATGTCACCGCCCCCGGCCGGAGTAAAGTCCCCGTCCCGGTATTCGTCCGCTTTCTCAAGGACGGTATCCACATACCCGTCGGTGTTCGCACCGTAGTACTTCACCAGTGCCATTTCCAGATCGGTGTTCGCCCCCTGGTCGGTGAGCTTATGGGCGGCCGACCACACCGACGTGTCCGCGTCCAACCGCTCATCCAGGGACGGTTTTCCCTCCTCCCCGGTCTTATCGCCCCACCGCAACCCGTGATCCACCCACGCCGGCGGAGTGAACTGCATCGGCCCCAACGCCTCTTTGTCGTTCTCCACTTCCGACAAGGGGTCGGTGCCGTGCCGGGATTCCTGCCACCCGACCGCCGCCAGCAGCGCCCAGTCCATCCCCCACTCCTCGGCGGCGTCCCGGTACAGCTCCAGCATGTCCGCCGGGATCTCGTCCTCGGCCAGGTCGGTCACCCCGGCCTGTTCGGTGATGCCGCTCGGCGTCATCTCCCCCTCGGCGCAGCCGGGCCCCCCGAGCAGCGTCGTCGTCTGCGTCACCAGCTGGTAGGTCATCATCCCCAACGCCAGGGCGCACACCCCCAGCCCCACCCCGAGCCCCGTCAGCGGGCCCTTGGCGCCCATCACTTCCCTCCGCGGCGGCGCCGTTGCGCAGCGGGCTTGCCCCCGCCGCCGCCCCGTTTGCGGCCCGGCTTGGCCACCACGTCCGCCTCGGCCTTGTAGGGCATGCGCCGGTTCGGCGGCGCCGCATCCGGTGTCCGGTTCCCCCGCACCCCCGCGTTCTGCCGCCCCTGGATCACGTCAATGTACGTCGCGGGCTTGCGCTCAGGCGCCTGTTCGGCCGCTCGCGCCCGCCGCCGCGAGTGCGCATGCGTGGGCCGCATCCCGCCCTTGCCGCGCGCGTACTCGCGCGGGGAGGAGCGGGGAGCCCGCCGGTCCGGTGCCACCTGCCCGTACCGGGCCGCGAACGCCTCCTGCCGCTTCTGGAGCGCGGTCGCGTCGTCGGCGCGGATCTCCTCCTTGCGGTTCTCGTGATCCACTGCCCGCCGCGCGTTCACTTCCCGCTTGGCCGGGTTGACCACCGCCGCCTTGAACGCGCCCGCGGCCGCCCCGCCGGCCATCGCGAACGGGGCCTTGGCCGCGCCCTGGACCGCGCCGATCGCCGCCCGCTGGATCCGGTCCTTGGTCATGGAGTAGCCGCCGCCCTGCGACGGCGCCGTGTCTCCGGAGAACGACACGTGGGTGAGGGTGCCCCACAGCGCGTTCTTGTACTTGAGTACGGCGGCCACCAGCGCGCACATCAGCAGCAGCGACAACCCGTAGGGCCGCACAGTGGTCACCATCGTGTTGAGCACCAGGACCAGGATCAGCACCACGGCCTGCCACATGAGCTGTTGGAGCATGAGGCCGGCGAGCAGCTCCCACCACCGCAGCAGGATCGTTCGCCCGCGCCCGGGATGGATCCCGAACAGGAAGAAGATCGGCGCCGCCAGCATCAGCAGCAGCAGGCCGAGCTTGCACACCAGCAAACCGAACGCCGCGGCCAGGATCAGCAGGCCACCGGTCAGGGACGCCCCCAGGGCGACCAGCGCCGCCATCGCCCGGTCCCCGCCCAGGTCCGCCGAACCGCGGAACATGTCCCAGGTCGGCGTGTGCGCGTCCTCGACCAGGCCGGCGATGCGTTCGTACTCGGCCTGCTTCTCGTCCACGAGCGTGTCGTAGTACTCATCCACGCCGTCCTCGCTGACGTTGACGCCCACCGACACCGACTCGGTCCGCGTGAACGCCTGCGCGTACAGCAGATCCCAGGCGTGATCGCCCGCGAGCTGCTGCGCGGTCTCCCCACTGCCGAACTGCCCCACGATCCAGGGCCGGCACACGAGCGCCTCCCACAGGTACTCGCTCTGCTGCCTCGCCAGGAACTCCGTGTCATCCTCGGCGAACGCCTGCGTGACGGCCGGCGAGCCCGGGATGCACCGGTCCGGCTCGCTTCCTTCCGTGGTCCCGACCACCGCGGAGTTCATCAGGTTCGTGCCGAAGTTGATGATGTTGCCGACACCGTTGATGAACGAGGCTGGCGATCCGAGCACCCACAAACCGAGCGTGGTCGCCGCGATCATCCACACCGCGCCCTCGAACGTCAGCGTGGACCGCTTGCGTACCAGCCCCCACCAGGCCAGGGTGACGGCGCCCAAGATCACCAGCGAGGGCAGCAGGGGTTCCCACACCCCCTCGCGCAGCCGACCGACGACACCGACCACGACCTCTTGCAGTGCGTCCAACGGCGGGTCGACCGCGAATCGCAGCGCCTCGATGGCGAGCATGTCGATGCCCTTGGCCAGCCCGAACACGATGTTGTACAGGATCGGCCACGCCTGGAGGCGCTGCTCATCGGTGCAGCTGTCCGTGGGCACGATGACGTGCCACTCCGTACCCGACATGAGGAAGTTCTCGTAGAACCCCTTGACGTCGCCCCGGTCCATGACCGCCTGGTCATTGAGGACCGAGTCCACACCTGTGCCGGTAGTGGAGGGGGTCGGAGCGGGTTTGGCCTCACACCCCCACGCGGCCGCGCTGGAGGGGGTGAGCAGCAGGGAGCCGACCATGGCCACCAGGGCCAGAGCCCAACGCAGGCGGCCGCGGCGGCGGGGGCGGGTGGGGGCGCCGGTCACGCGCGGGTCCTTTCCAGCAAAGCCCCGGGACCGGTACCGGTCCCGGGGCAGGGGTCATGCCAGGGGGGAGGGTCTCACTCGGAACCGCCCTCGCTCGTCTCGGAGTCCTCTTCACGGCTGAACTCCTTGCCGACCAGATACGCCAGGTGCAGCACCGCATCCTGCGTGCGCACGTCCAGCGCGTCCATGTCGATGATCCCGTCCTGGACCAAGTGCGGATCCAACGGGATCTCCACCACCGCATGTGCGCGCGAGGTGAAGTGCGCCCGCATCTGCGCCAGGTCCAGCTGATTCTGGCTTCCCTCACGGACCATGTTGATCACGACGATGGAGTTACGAACCAGGTCTCGATACCCGTTCTTCTCCAACCAGTCCATGGTCTCGGCGGCCTTCTTGGCCCCGTTGACCGAGGTGTTGGACACGATGACCAGGCGCCCGGTGTGGGGCAGGACCCCGTCCTCACCGCGGATCACATCGTGCAGGATGCCCGTTCCGCAGTCCGACAGGATCACCGAGTAACTCGGATCCAGATACTTGATGACCTGCCCGTAGTCGGCCGCGGTGAGCGCCGCGGTGACGCCCGGATCCTCATTGGAGGCGAGCACCTCCAGGCCCGTCGGCGCCTGTGAGGTCAACTCGCGCACGTCGTAGTACCCGCGTACCTCCTCCTTGCGCAGCAGGTCCTGGATCGTCTTGGATGTCTGCGTGCGCAGCTTCCCGGCCAGCGTGCCCTGATCGGTGTTGGCGTCAACTGCGATGACCCGGTCACCTCGCAGCGACGCCAGCATGCTGCCGAGCAGGAACGTTACGGTGGTCTTGCCCACCCCGCCCTTGATGCACAGCACCGCGATCCGCTGCGGCCGCAGCGTGCGCGTGGTCGCCCCCGCACGCATCGCCCGCCGCCACGCCTCCGTCTCGGACTCCACCTGCGGGGCCTGACGGCCAGTGATCCGGTTCCAGACCCGCCGCAGCGGCGACGTGGGCACCGGGGCGGTGTGGGTGATCGCCAGCCGGTCCGTGGTCAGATCCGCGGAGGTCTCCGCGCGCGGCGGCTCTGCCGGTGCCGGCGCCTCACCCCGGACGAACGCCAGAGAATTCGGGTCCCCTGGCACGGTCTCCGGCTGAGGCGCTGCGGCCTCGGCGGTGCGAGGGGCCAGGAAGGACAGATCCGGGCCGGTACCGGCGCCGGGTACGGAGGACTGTGCGTTGGGTCCGGGCCCCCACGCGGGAGTGTCCGCGTGCGGTACCGCCGCAGGAGCAGGGGGAAGGGCCGCAGCGGAGGCCGCCCAAGGCGAGGGGGCCGCCGAGGCCGACGGGGCAGCGGGAGCCGCCACGGGTGCCGCAGTGTCGCCTGCCCACGGCCGGACCGCAGACGGCGGCGTGGGCGCCTGCGGCCGCTCGGGCGCGGCCGGGCCGAGCCTCACCGTGGCCTCAGAGGTGTCGTCAGCGTCCGCCTCAGCGCGGGCGTCTTCCGGCTCCGGTGCCGGCGGCGCCGGGCGGCGGGGCGGCGCCTGGTCGCCGGTGCGCACCCCCGCCTCGGCGTGGGTGGACAGGGTCAGCGTCGGGTCGCGCCGGTGCAGGTCGGCGGCCGACGGCATGTCGGAATTCGGTCCACGGCTGGTCATGGTTTGGAAGCCCCCTTCGGTGATCGGTGGTGCGGGCGACGGGTGCCGTTACTGCGTGGACACGCCCATGGCGCGGGCGAGCGCCACCGCGATGACCTCGATGACCCCGGGGACGTAGAAGATGATCCCGATGAAGATCGCCAGCACGATGAACTGAGCGAACCGTGTGATCTCCCTCGTGAACAGGAAGAAGATCGCCACGATCGAGACGATCACCAGGAAGAGCGGCCCGAAGAAGCCGCGCAGGAACTCCGCGAGGCCGCCGGTGTCGGGTGCGGTGGCGTCAGCAAGGACGGCGAACGCCAGGGGATCGAGTTCCATGGCAGTGACTCCGTGTGGGGGACGGCAGGGCGGCAGAGGCGACTGTCGGGGGGCGGCCAGTCGGCTCACCGCGCCAGGTCAGGGGTATCGAGGTGTGCAGGATCCGAAGACGATGCACGTGCACCGCTCGTTCCATAGGGTGATCCTACCGAGACCAGGGGTTTTCGGTCCATCATTATCCGCCACCGGATGGTGTCTTTGAGTGACGATATGATCGCGGAGCGACCATCCGGACCGTTGAGCAGTCCCGGTCGCGGTGACGCTACCAGCATCCTCCGACAGAACCGGACATCAGTACCGAAAGGGACTGTGACCGGAATCGGACACCAAGAAAGTCCTGCGGACACGCCAGAATCGGCCCTCACAGTTTTCGGCGTCTGATATTCATAGACACATGAGTACTTCCGGCAAGCGTGGTCGCGGTCGCCCCGCCAAGGGCGACCGTCACAAGCGCACCATCCGGTTTCCTCGCATCGTGGACGACGCACTCCAGGCCGCCGCTCAGGATGCCGGGTATGCAACCGTTCAGGACTACGTCGTAGCGGTCATGACCGGCGTGGTCGAGCCCTACATGCCATCTCAGGACTCCGAGAAAGGGCGACTGATGACCGCCTAGACATGCGTGAGGCCCGGTCGAAGACCGGGCCTGATCACGAGAGAGTGTGCGGGATCGACCGCTCGCCAAAGTCTGCGATCCCTAACGTTCCAAAATTTCAAACACCCGGCTAGCTGCCGGGTCCGAACTTCCGGCGCCAACCGGAAGCTCACGAGGTAGATCGCGCCAACGATCCGCCTCACCAACCGATTTCCGCGTCCCTCACCGGGCGGGGCCTTCGGTACCACCGTCCTGCGGGACGGCTCTTTGTCGTTGCCGGTAGAAACCCGACGGAGCCCATCATACATGAGCCCCCCGGGTCTGGCCGAGTACGCCCAAATTTCGGGCGGGAGCGTGCTGTACAGCGGCGTACAGACGTCTCCGGGCCAGCCCCGTCCCCCGTTGCCGCTTCCCCTGCTGAGCAGGTGTGGGACGAGCTGGTGCGCTGGATCGCACCGCGCCGGAACGTACGTATCGACCCGGATCGTTCTCACGACTACGGCAAGTCGTCCCCGGTGGACGCCGGTGAGCCGGAGTGCCCCTACGCGCTGCACCTGACCGACGCCGATCACCGGTTCTTGTTCGTGGTGTTCGACCTGGACGTCTCCCGGCACCCGGACGGCGCGGCCGCGGTGTGGCGTGATGCCGACACCGTCACCGGCTTGCTGGACGAGGTCGGTCTCGGGCACATGGTGGTCCGGTCCGGGCCCGCGGGCGGGATCCACGTGTGGGTGCCCGTCTCGGCCGAGGAGGGCATGGACCCGGACGAGGTGGCCCGGCTGGGGCGGGCGGCCGCCCGGTGCCTGCCGACCCTGGACGTCGGTCCGCTGACCGAGCGCGGTACCGGTGCCGTGCGGCCGCCGGGGTCCCCGCACCGCGCGGGCGGCCGCGCGGAGCTGCTCTACCCGGCCGACCCGGCCGACGCGCTGATGGTGTGCGACACCGCCACCAACACCGCCGAGCGGTTCGAGGCGTTGGCGGTCGCGTTCGGCGCCCGGGAGATGGACGCCGAGGAGGAGGCCGAGGCCGTCAAGCGGGAGGGGCGCATCGACACCGCGGCGATGCGCCTGCGCGGGCGGCGCCGCCCCATGCCGGCGAAGGTGCGCGCCCTGTTGGACGCCGATCCGGGCGCGGACCCCTCCGCGCACCTGGCGCGCCTCCTTCCCGGCCTGGCGCTGGCCCGCTGGTCGCTGGAGGACGTGCGCGCCCTGGTCGCGGCCGAGCCCGCCGCCCCCGGACTGGAGCACCTGCGCACGCGCCGGTTCGGCACGGGCCGGGTGCCCCGCAATGAGGACGACCGCCGGGCCCGGCTGGTGCGCAAGTGGCGCCACGCGCTGGACTTCGCCGCCCGGCTGGCGCCAGTGGCCGCGCGGGTGGAGTCCGTCGAGCGCGACCTCCTCGGCCTGCGCGCGACCGGCGCGGCGGTGCTGGAGGCGGTGGCCGACCCGGGCCGGTGGACGGAGGAGGCCGGTCCGGCCGACCAGATGACGCTGCTGGGCGTGCTGCACGTGGCCCTGAAAGCCTGCGCGCCGGACGGGGAGGTCGACGTGGACGTGCGCCGCCTGG
The DNA here is from genome assembly GCF_018316655.1 of Nocardiopsis changdeensis. GTDB lineage: Bacteria > Actinomycetota > Actinomycetes > Streptosporangiales > Streptosporangiaceae > Nocardiopsis > Nocardiopsis changdeensis. The sequence continues at coordinate 21,364 of NZ_CP074136.1, forward strand.
CCCTGGCCACGGGCTTCGGGAAGTCCACCGTGGCCCGCGCGCTGCACCGCCTGCGCCGCGACGGGCGCCTGATCCAGGCCGCCCAGGCCGAGGGCACCCGCTCCGCCCGGTGGCGACTGGTCCACCCCACCCGGTGGAAGGACAACAGCCCTGGTGAAACGGGTGGGACACAAGTGAACCACGCCCCTGCCACCGACACCTCCCAGCAGACCCCACCCCCCAGCCGCGGGGAGCTGCTGGAGCACATCCAGGCCCGCCTGGAACTGTCCGCGCACGAGGTGTGGAGCGGACACTCCCCCACCCACGCCCCGGGCTTGGGACACCACGTCGAACAGACCTATGCCGCTCTGGTCGAACACCAAGCGCACCTTTACGACATAGATCCTGCCACCGTGAGCCCGCTCACCGGCTACAGTACCGCCCGCACCGCCCGCCACCTGCGCATCCTCGCGCACCACGGCCTCATCGACCCGCACACCGGAATGCCCACCGACACGGCCGCGCTGGACACCGCCGCCGCCCGACTCGGCACCCTGGGCGTACGCGCCGCCCGTGAGCGCCGCTACGCCGCCGAGCGCGCCGCACACGCCGCCTGGCTCGAGGAGGTCGCCCGCCTGCGCTCCCCCGTGGCTCTGCGCCCCCGCACCCGCCCCAAGGACCGCTACGCCCGCCGAGACGGACAACCCGCCCACGGCCTCCAGATCGCCCGCCACCTGGCCGCCGCGTGAGCCACGCCACCACCGCGGCGACCGCCCACCCCGAGGAGCCCACCACCATGACCCACCAGCCGCACACCCCCCACGCCCTCGCCGCGATGCTCCGCGCCGGCATGCCCGGCTACGCCTGCGAGCGCGCCGCGACCGACCTCCTGCTCACGGACGGCCACTGGCTCGGACACCCCGAGTGGGTGGCGCGGTGCGTGCGCATCACCCCTGACACGCACGAGCCCAGCGCCCGCATCGACTGGGCCGAGACCCGGCGCGCCCTGGAGCACGCCCCCCACCTGCGGCCCGACGTGGACACGGCCGACGCCGCGCAGGCCGCCCGGTGGCGGGCTGCCGAGCACGTCCTCATGCTCGCGGCATCCCTGGCGGCCGGATACCCGGTGGACATGGGCCAGGCCATGGCAGGCCAGGAACCCGCCGTGGCCGCCGCCGCGGCGCGCGCGGTGATCGCCGCGGCCGGAGCCGGATTCGCCGCCCACGTCATCGAGGTCGACACCAGCGACACGCACCCCAACGACGCCTAGCCCCAAAGGCTGGCGCACGGCCGCTACCGGCCCCGACCGCCGTTTCTGCAGAAACCCCCCGCGCCCCCGCGGGGGTCGCCTACGTCGAGCCCCGCCCCGCAGCCGGGCCAGCGCACGGCCGCGAACCGCTGACACCACGGCCCGCAGCCCGCTACGCTGGCCCCCAGGACACCCGGACCGCACCGGCCCAGGCGCCCCGCAGAGCCCGCGGCCCGACACCGGGCCACCGGCACGCGAACACCGCCCCGGCCACCACCGTGGCCAGGGCCCCGACGAGGAGGAACCACACCCGCACCCAGCCGACGCCCTTCCGGCCGAGCGCCATCCCGGCCGCTGCCGGAACGCACCACCGCCAGGGCATAACGGCCGCCGCCAGCGTGCGGCTTTTTCTCGCACCGACTTTCCGACTTTCCAGAAACAATAAGTCTGAAAATGTTAGGTTCGGAGGCGAGCACCCCATGACGAGGAGAACGCGCGTGACCACCACCCCCGCAGGCGCCCACCAGGAGGCCCCCTACGGGCATTGGGACCAGCCGTGCCAGGAATGCAGCGGTCCCATCGCCCGCACCCGGCCGGCCACCGGCCGCACCGGGCGCCCGCCCCAGTACTGCTCTGACGAGCACGCCCAGCAGGCGAAGAACCGACGCCAGCGCCGGCGCAACTCCCCCGGCATCACCGGGGAGCTGGTCCGCGCCGAGGAACTCGCCGAGCGCATGGCGCAGAGCATCGAGTCCCTGTGCGCCGCCGTCGAGGGCGTCACCTCCCCCGCCGGGGTGCAAGCCGAGATCACCCGCGTGCGCGCCGAGACGCAAGGAGAGGTCGCCCGTCTGTCGGCCGCGGTGGACGAGGCCGAGCGCGAGGCCGAGACCGCCCGCGCCGAGGCCGCCGCAGCGCGCGAAGCCCAGGCCGCCGCCGAAGCCGACACCCGAGACGCGGAGGAGGCCGCCGAGCGCGCCCTTAACGACAAGAGCACCGCCCAGGAGGAAGCGCGCGCGGTGAGGCAGGCCAGCGAGCGAGCCCAGGCCGCGGCGGAGGCAGCCGAACAGCGCGCGGCCCAGGCCGCCGACCGTGCCGAGCGCGCCGAGGCCGACGCCCAGCAGGCCCAGGACCGCGCCAGCGCCGCCGAGCGGGCCCGCACCGAGGCCGAGGCGGCGGCCGCCGACGCCCAGGAGCGGGAGCGCCTGGCGCAGGAGCAGGTCCGTGAGGCGGACCAGGCCCGCGCAGCAGCCGAGGCCGAACGCGACGCCGCCCAGGCCGCCCGTGCGGAGGCGGTCGAGGAGGCCGAGGGTCTGCGGGAGGCGGTGGCCAACGCCGAACAGCAGCTGGTCCAGGCCTGGAACGACCTTCAGGTTCAGACCGAGCGTGCCGACCAGGCCGAGAGCGACCGCGATCGCGAAGCCCAGCGGGTCACGGCGATGGAGCAGCGGCTCCAACGAGTCGAGGCCCAGGCCGACCGCGCAGAGGAGCGCGCCGACCGCGCCGACCGCGAACGCGCCACCGAGGCCGAGCGCGCCCGCCAGGCCCAGGACCAAGCCCGCGCTGCCGAAGAGGCCCGTGCGGCAGCCGAGGCCGAACGCGACGCCGCCCAGGACCGCGCCACCCGGGCCGCCGAGCGCGCCGACGCCCTCCAGGCGCAGCTGGACGAACGCGACCGCGAACGGCCCCAGGAGGCCACCGAACACGACCAGGGGTGAGCCGTACAAGCACGGGGCCCGCGCCGGATGCTCCGGCGCGGGCCCTACGGGTGCGGTGAGGCTCAGGGGTTGGCCTCGTGCTCTGCCTTGCGCTCCCGGGCTTGGCGGGCGCCGAACGTGCCGGCTTCGCACACCACCCACCCGCAGGTGTCGCAGCGCACCCACCATGTCGTCGGTGCCGGACGGTCCCACTTGGTCCGCGGCGACCCTTGGACCCTGCTGACTGTCACCGTGTGCGGTCCGGGCAGGGGCTCTACCTGGTGGAATTCCCGGTCGATCACACGGCCGTCGGCGAATCGGACCATGTATGCGCGGACCGCCGGGAGCAGGTAGCCGCCTGCGACGCGGTCCGGGAGGTCGATGGTGTCGATGATCTCCGCCGGTTGCATGTGGTCGTACACGTAGGCGGCGTTGACCGTCTGGCCGACGCGGAACCGGAAGGGGGGCGGGGTCCGGCCGATGCGTCGGGCTTCGGCGATCTCCTCTTGAGTGGGCATCCGCATGGTGTGGGTCCTTTCGATGGCTCGGATGTCGGTCCGACAGCCGGAGTGGGCTCTCCGACCTAGTGCTTTAATATTACCTCACAATTGACTTGGTGTCCACTCTGATCAGCGGGGGTTCTGGCGGAAGGATGCTCCCCTTTTTTGGTTTAGTTTTGACTAAACGAAACTAAACGGCTAGGCTGGAGGCATGCCCGAACAGACCGACACCGCTCCGCTCGCCGCCCCCGCCGGCCCCCTGGCCCTGTGGGAGTACGGCGCCCACACCACACCCACCGCACGCCTGACCGTCGAGGTCAGTCCCCGCGGCCGCCGGGAGGCCCCCCGCCGCCGCGCCGTCCTGTCCCTGGCCACCGCCTACGGAGTGCGCGCCCGCCGCGCCCGGCTGGAGGAGTGGAGGCGCGGGAAGAACACCCTGTACCTGCACGAAGGTGAGCACCCCACCCAGGTCGACCTGGTCGGCGACGCCGACGACGTCGCCCGCATGGCCGCCGCCCTCCCCGGTGTCCTGGCCGCGATCGAGCAGGCCGCCACCGCCCACGTGAAGACGTTCGGTTCCTGGCTGCGCCACAGCGCCGAAGGCCAGGAGTACGCCGCCCCGGCCGAGGTGCCCGCCATGCTGCGCCGCTGGCGCCGCGAGTTCGCGGAGGCCCTGGCCAGCCAGCTGGCGTTCGGCGCGGCCCTGGAGACCGGGCCCGTGGACGAGACGGCCCCCTGGACCTACCAGGCCCACCGCGTGGCCGCCGCCCACGTCGCGGCCGCCGGATGGGACCTGGCCCAGTGGGAGGACCCCACCGCCGCCGCGGCGATCCTCGCCGGTGCCCTGCGCCGCGACATGGCGCCGACCGAGCAGGAGCGCCTCCCCGCACGCGCCGCCAACACCGAGCCCGAGCCCGAGCGTGAAAGCGCGTGGGCCGAGGCCAACCGCACCCGCACCGCCCGCATGCAGGCGCACACGGATGCGGCCCTGGCCGAGTACGAGGCCGCCGAGCACGAGCGCCAAGACGCGCCCGAGCCCCACCGCGCCGACAAGTCCGCCACCGAGGGCACCACCGCGCGGAACCGCGACCTGCACCGACGCGTGTGGGAAAAGCTGGGCCCCATCCGCCTGATCACCGCCGAGGACGTGCCGCCGCCGCCCGAGGGCGTGCCCGAGCCCTTGGGGATCGTGGAGCCCGGCATGGTCGCCCCGGGCATGCACGCGGACCTGGTCCAGAGCCACCCATGGCGCACCCGCGCCCGGCACAGCATCCTGGGCGGGGTGCTGGTGAGCATCGGACCGTGCGCGTCGCGCATCCACGCCCGCGGCCGCACCTACACAGTGGCCAACACCGATCTCACGCTGAGCACGTGGTACGGCCCGGTCGGTGCGGCCCTGGACGAGCTGCGCACCCGCGACATGAACCGTGCCCTGGACCTGGTGGAGGTGTTCCGCGCCTGGACCGTGGCCGACCACCTGGACCACGCCCAGCGCCACCGCCGCACCGCCCCCGAATCCGAGCCCCGCCCGGGTCGGCCTGCGGCCGTCGAGCAGCCGACCCTGTTCGACGCCGAAACCCCCGCGGCCCCCTCCCTCGAACCCCAGGAGGCCCCCGGGCCCCTGGTCGTCATCCCGTGCAGCGCCCGCAAGGGCACCGCGGCCGCGCCCGCGCGGGAGCTGTACACCGGCAGCTACCACCGGATGTGCGCCCGTGCCGCCGAGGCGCTCACCGCCCGGGGCGGCCGCGTACTGATCCTGTCCGCCCGCCACGGGCTGATCAGCCCGTACACCGTCCTGTCCCCCTACGAGCACCGCATGGGCCAGCACGGCGACGTGAGCGCCGAACGACTGCGCGCCCAGGCCGCCGCGCTCGGCGCCGCCGACGCACCGGAGGTGGTCATCCTGGCCGGGCGCGCCTACGCCGAGGCCGCCCGCGCCGTGTGGCCCAGTGCGCGCACCCCGCTGGCCGGTACCCGCGGAATCGGCCAGCAGCGGGCCCGTCTCGCTGGGATCATCAGGTCATCGACCCCGCCGACGACCCGAGAAGCGATCCCAGTATGAGCACCACCCCCGCCCAGCCGTCCGCCCAGGTGTGCGAGTTCCCCGGATGCGACCGCCCGCTCACCTACGCGGGCACCGGGCGCCGCCCGAAGTACTGCAACCAGCCCACCGACCCGGACCGCCCCGCGGAGTGGCCGGCCAATCCCGTCCACAACAAGTTCAACGCCAAGCGCCTGCGCGACGCGCCCCCGCCCCAGGACGCCGAGACCGTGCACGCGCTCGCCGACCGCATCGAGGCCCTGGAACAGGCGTTGGCCGACCGAGACCGAGAATTCGCCCAGCTGAGCGCGCAGGTCGCGCGGTTGCGCGCCCACGTCGACCAGGACCAGGAGAGCCCCCGGTGACCCAGGCCGAGCAGACCGGGACGACCCCCGCCCCGGAGGACAACGCCGAGCAGCCCCCCGCCGCCGACCCCGCCCCGGTGCCGGCCGAGCCCGCCCCCGAGCCCGCGCCGGCCCCTGTCGCGGTTCCCGCCCCGCGGACCCCGGTCGAGGCCATCGCCCTGGCCGAGGCCGCGGCCGCCGACGCCGTCGCCGACCTGACCCGCACCGACACCAGCAACGCCGCCATGGCCGGGATGGCGGGCGTTCTGCTCACCGTCATGGCCGCCGGCGCCGGTCTGTCCAGCGGAGACGGCGCGTTCCCCGCCCCCGCTCAGGTGGCCATGGGCGCGGCCGCCGTGGTCCTGTCCGCCGTCCTGGTCACCCTGGCCGCCGCCATCTGGCCCCGGCATGGAGGCACCGGAGGCGTCCCCCACTACGCCCGGCGCACCGCCGCCCAGCTCGCCGAGGAGTTCACCGCCACCGACCCCGTCCGCTGGCACGCCGAGCGCGCCGCCGCCAAAGCCGCGATCGCGACCCGCAAGCACCGCCACCAGCGCGTGGCGGCCGCCGGTCTGGCCCTGGCCGGGGTGCTGCTGGCCGCGGCCACCGTCATCACGCTGATCTGACCCGAGAGGACCCCCATGGCGCCCCCGCGCCGCGCCCGCGCGGCCCACCCCCGAGCACGCACCGCACCCGCACCGCGCCCGGCCCAGGACGCCGTGGCCCCCTCCCCCGAACAGGCCGCCGCCGCCCGGGCCGAGGCCGCCCGTTGGGCCGCCGCCCTGACCCGGGACCCCAACGCCGTCGTGCTGGACACCGAGACCACATCCAAGGCCGAGCGCGGCCGCGTAGTCGAGGTCGCCGTACTCGACATCACCGGCCGCGAACTGCTGCGCACCCGCGTCAACCCCGACGTGCCCATCGAGGCCGAGGCTGCCGCCGTCCACGGCATCACCGCCGCCCAGCTCGCCGACGCGCCGCGGTTTTCCGACGTCGCCGACGCCCTGACCCTGGCCGTCGCCGGGCGCCGGGTGATCTGCTGGAACGCCCCGTTCGACCGGCGGGTCCTGGCCGGGGAGTACGCACGCCTCCTCGGCGACGACGAGGCCGGCGAGGCGTGGGCCGCCCGAGCCCGGTGGGAATGCGCCATGCGCCGACACGCCGCATGGCACGGCACGTGGTGCCCCGACCGGGCCGCGTGGACGTGGCACAAGCTGTCCGCCGTCGGCGCAGCAGACCACACCGCCGCCGGCGACTGCCGCGCCGTGGTGCGCGTGCTCGCCGACATGGCGCGCAGCGCCGAGCAGGCCGGGCCCGGCCCCGTGCCGCACCCGCGCCCCCACTCCCCCGCCCGCAGCGCCCGCGTGCGCCTGGAGGGGACCCGCGCCGACGTCGAGGCCGTCGCCCAGGCCCTGCGCGAGGGCCGCGCCCACGTCGAGCACCTGGACGAGCCCGCCGCCGGACGCCGCGGGTACCTGGCCTACGGCCGACTCGCCGCCCACCCCGAGGGGACGCCCCGTGCATGACGACCTGTCCAGCGCCCCCCTGCCCCCACAGGGCCCGCAGCCCGCACGGCGCCGACGCTCCGCGGCCCGCCTGGACGCCGAGATGTGGCGCGCCTTGCTGGCGTGCGAGGAGACGGCCACCGCCTACCAGGCGAGCACCTACCGCCAAGGCGAGACGCAATGCTGGTTCTGGGCCGGGGCCCTCTCGGACTCCGGCCACGGGAAGCTGAAGGCCGGGCGCGCCGGGGGCGGGGCGGCCGCCGGGCGCACGGTCACCGCCCACGTCTACGGCTACCAGCTCCACCGACAACGGCTGATCACACCGACCCCGGCCATGCCGGATCCGGTGGTGGGGCACACGTGCGACGAGCCCAGTTGCCAGAATCCCCGCCACTGGGAACTGGTGAGCCGAGGCGACAACGTCCGGGCCTACCACCAGCGCAAACACCGGTTCCCGCTCAACGACACCCGTACCCGCAACGGCCGCAAGTCGGCCCGCGCCGAGGCCCTGCGCGACGCCATCCGCCGCGCCCAGGCCGCCCAGGAGCGCGCCCAGGCCCTGCGCGAGCGCGGCGAAGCCGTCCCCGACGACCTCCAGGCCGCCGCGGACGTCGAGGCCGCCCTGCGCCGCGCCAGCGAGGCCGGGCGGCCGCCTGAGGAGTTCCAGACGATCGCCCTGTTCTGAACACGCCCCAGGGGCCGCACCACCTGGCACGGGGCCGGCGGCGCCCGGGGCCCGCCCGGGCCCGTGCCAGCCGGCAACCCGCCCGAACTACCGATATATTCATATCGAAATCGTGGGAGGGGAGACGGGTGTGCTCCCCGGCGGCCGACCGGGGCCGTCTCGGCGGCCCGCCCTGTCGGGCATGAAAGTGGCGGCCGAGGAACCCGGTCCGCGAGAGACCGGGCCGACACCCACGGCCGCCGATTTTCCGCCCACACCGGAAGCGCCGACCCGGAGGCCATGCCTCAGACCAGGGCTTCGTGTGTGTGGTCGGAGCAGATTACCAGGCGTTCGCCGGCCGGCCCGGCGACCGTGCAGGAGGAGCCAGGACATGACCGTACGACGACCGCGGGACGCATCCGGCGTGCTGCGATGGGCCCAGCTGAACGGGTTCCCCCAGCCCAGGCGGATCGCACACGGGCCCCAGGCCCACGGTGAGGCGCTGGTGCGCTGGCTGGACGAACAGGACCTGAGTTACGACATCCTGGCCGATCTCCCCGAGGACCCCGTGACGCTGGACCAATGGGCGCGGTTCATCGAAGAGAACCCGGTCACCGTCAAGTCGTGGCAGCGCCGGCCCGACTGGAACGTGCACCCGTGTGCGCTCGGGCCGCGATGGGCCACCCCGCGCAGGGGGAAGACGCCCAACGTCTACAGCCTCGCCGAGCTGGAGGCTTATCCCCGACCGCGGGACCGGCGCATCGACCCGGGCCTGTTCGAGGAAGACGAGTACCTCACCCTGCACGCCATCGCCGTGCGCGGTGGACTGGACCACCCCGAACACCTCTACCAGTACCGCGGTTTCCAGGGGTTCCCGCCACCGACCGAGGCCACAGGGCCGGTCGAGGCGGGACCGGTGACGCAACCCCACGCCCAGGAGCTGTACGACGCCCGTGCGGTCGCCGCGTGGTTCAACCGTCTGCCCGGACGGCGGGGCCGCCGCGCCAGGTGAGGGCCGTGCGGCGCTCACGAGCGACTCGCCGCCGGCCCCGTGCAGCGATCCGGCGCTGACCGGCCGGCGGGGCCGGCGAAGGCCGGAGCGGCACCGGTGCGCGCTGTCGCCGGTGGTCAGGGCCCGAACACCCCCCAACTACTGATATACTCATATTGAAAGAGCGATGGGGGAGACCGACACCCTCCCCTGCGCGCCGCCCACACGAGAGGAAAGCCCGATGCAGCACCCGGCCTACAGCACCGCCCAGGCCTTCGCCCTGATGGCCGCAGCCACCCACCCGCTCGGCGAGGTCCCCCAGCCCATCCCCGGACTGGAGGAACAGGGCCTGACGTTCCGCCACCCCATGGTCGAGGGCGAGGGGCGCACGGAACCCGAATGGCTCACCGGACGCGGCTGGGATGAGGCCCAGCGCCTCCACCGCCAGACCGGATTCGAGGCCCCGGGCAGGCTCGGGAAGGCCGACCGCCTGCGCCTGGACCTGATCAACGAAGAGCGGCGCATGGAGGCCCTCTACCTCGGCGGGCAGCCGAAGGCCCTGGCGTTCGGCCTCCTGTGCGTCGACAACGCGATCAAGTACCCCACGAACCCGCGCGACCCGTGGTACCGCCTGGAGTCGCGGCTGGAGCGATCCGTGCGCAGCCGCGCGCTCAACGAGGCGTTGAAGCAGATCAACGGCGGCGTGGACGTCGTGGAGTCGGGGGGCTTCACGGACGTGGCGCGCGAACTCATCGCCCAGGTCGTCATCCACCTGGACGACGGGCGCGAGGCCCGGTCGCTGGCCCGCGACGCCGACATGCCCGAGGCGATCGAGCGCCGGGAGGAGCACCGGCGCGCCCGCCGGGGCTGACCCCCGTTCCCGTGGGCCCGCGCCGGAGAGGATCCGGTGCGGGCCCACGCGTTGTCACCGCCGACCGGGGCCCGAACACCCCCAACTACTGATATACTCATATTGAAAGAGCGGCGGGGAGACCGACACCCTCCCCCCGCACCGCCCACACGAAGGAGGACGACGCCATGCGCCACCAGGACACCGACACCCACGCCCCCCGCGTCACCGTTCTCGGAGAGGCCACCGCCACCAACGGTGCGCGGCGGCGCGTGCTGCGCACCGACGACGGCCGCACCTGGATCGTCTCCACCGCGCGCCACGAGGCCGCGCCCGAGGGCGAGACCCTCGTCATGCTCGTGCAGCCCGACGGCCAGGTCCACGGTGACCCCGTGGTGGAGATGGACGGAATCGACCCGGACCAGGCGCAAGCGCGGTTCGTCCGGGCCTACGAGAGCGCCACCCTGCGCGAGCCCGCCCAGGAGAGCGGGCACCCGTGGGAGGTCCCCGGAACCGCCACCGAGGCCGCGTGCGAGGCGCTGCGCTCCCGCCTGCGCCGCCCCGGAGGGCACCTGCGCGCAGTGCGGTAGCCCCTCGCTCCCGTGGGCCCGCACCGGAGAGGATCCGGTGCGGGCTCTCGTGTTGTCGCCGGTGGTCGGGCCCGAACACCCCCCAACTACTGATATATTCATATTGAAAGCGCGGCAGGGGAGACCGACACCCTCCCCCCGCACCGCCCACACGAAGGAAGAAGCCGCACCCGTGATCGAGATCAACCACGACCGCGAACAGGGGACCCTGGTCGCGGGCACCGCCAAGGGCGACGGAACCGGCCCCATCCTGCACGCGGCAGGGTTCCGCTTCTCCCGCACCCTGGACGCCTGGTACGTGCCCCACTCGCGCCGCAGGGCCGCCAAGACGTGGATCATCAACGCCGCCGCCGAGCAGCTGCGCGAGGCCGGCCACGAGGTGACCGTCACCATCGACGACACCACCCCGGCCGCGACCCCGTTCGCCGAGCACGAGGCCGCCGGCTACGAGCGCGCCCAGGACCGCGCCGACCGCTACGCCGAGCGCGCCGAGCGCGCCACCGGCCACGCCCGGGCCCTGGAGGCCGACGCCAAGGAGCGCGCGAGCGCCATCCCGTTCGGTCAGCCGATCCTGATCAACCACCACAGCGAGCAGCGCGACCGGCGCGAGCGCGAGCGCATCGGCCGCAAGTTCGACAAGTCCGCCCAGGAGGCCGGACGCGGCCGCTACTGGCAGGGGCGCGCCCAGGCGGCCCAGGGCTACCGCTCCGGCCGCGAGAACCTCGGCGTGACCCTGCGCCGCATCGAGAAGCTGGAGGCCGACCGGCGCCGCATCGAACGCGACATGGCAGCGACCGCTGACGAGGGTTACCGGGAGCGCCGCGCGGCCGATCTCGCCGAGACCGACGAGCAGTTGGCGTACTGGCGGGCGTTCGTGGCCGAGGCCGAGGCCAACGGCGCCAAGGTCTGGAGCAGGGAGGACTTCACCAAGGGCGACTACGTCCGCTTCCACAGAACGTGGTGGGAGGTGCTGCGCGTCAACGAAAAGACGTTGACGATCCCCCACAGTCACACCGGGATCGGTGAGCCCATCATGAGCAAGGAGCGCGCCCAGGGCAGGCGCATGGGCGCGTACACCGACAAGGTGCCCTACGACAAGGTCACGGGCCGGATGAGCGCCGCGGAGGCCGCCCCGCTGCTGGCCGCCACCGCCGAGCCTGAGGAGTAGCCGCCCCGCCCGCGAGCCCGCGCCGGAGAGGATCCGGCGCGGGCTTTCGCGTGTTCGGTGGTGGGCGGGCCCGAGGCGGCGAACAGGGCAGAGCGCCCGAGCCTGCCGCGCCCCACCCCGAGGTGACGCGCACCACAAAAAACACCCTTCATATGGTATAGCTGCTTTACAATCTGTGCTATGATGGTGGTACACCAAAAAGAAGGGAGGTGAAAAGGACAGTGACGAGCGAGATTGATCGCCGCATGGATCAGCTCATCGCCGCCGCCGTCCGGCAGGGGTACCAGGTCTGCCAGGACGAGAACGGCCGGTGGAGCTTCCGCCGCGCGGGCGTCGCCATCTTCTTCGATGAGACCCCCGTGACGGCCATGGAGCTGCTGGTCATGCTCAACACCCTGCGGGGTAACGGCCTGATCTTCCCCGAGGAGTGATCAGGAGGGGCCGCCCCAGCCAGGGGCGGCCCCGCCCGGCGATCAATCGCATTCCCAAAAAAGAAGAATACCGAGAACACAGGGAGTATCTCATGTGGAATGTCTCTATCCGCATAGCGGGAATTGACCGGCCCGCTGACGGCGAGGCCGAAAACGCGCGCGCCGAGATCTTGCGCACCGCCGGATCGGCCGTCGTCTACCGCAGCGCGGACGGCGTGCTCATCGCGCAGACCCGCGCGGAGACCGCCGACCCGGTCGAGGCCGCCGACCAGGCCCGGGCCCGCGCCCTGCGCGCGCTGGAGGAGGCCGGGGCCACCGGCGCGCACGTGGAGGCCCTGGAGGTGGCCACCGACGCCGAGACCCGGCGCCGCATCATGCACCCCGACCCGCTGCCGGTCGTCGGCGCCGCCGAGGCCGGGAAGATCCTGGGGGACATGAGCGCCGGGCGTGTCTCGCAGCTGCTGGGCGAGGACTCCCCGCGCCGGGACCCCGGCGCGCCCACCCCCGTGGTGAAGACCGGCCGGGGGGACTACTACCTCCGAGCCGCGGTCGAGTTGTACGGCATGGAGAGGGACCGCACCCAGCGGCCCCACAAGTACGATCGGTGATCGGCGCCCTGCTCTCACCTGGTTCGAGCAGGGCCACAGGAAGAGGCCGCCGCCCCAGCCGGGGGCGGCGGCCTCTGCCGTGCGCCGGCCCGCCGGCTCGCCGGCCCGCGGACGGAGTTGCGCCATACCCCAATGTGGGGTAATAATAAAGTAAGCGATCGGGGGAGGCCCGTCCCCCGCCGCCGGACCGACACCGGACCGACCGGAAGGAAGCACCGTGTTCATCAACACCACCAGGTTCATGCAGTGGGTCGAGGAGTCCGGGACTCTCGCCCGCCTGCCCACGACGCAGGTGGCCGAACTCCTGGACGAGGTCGAGGTGATGAAGGTCGCCGACGAGCAGGAAGCCCAGACCCGGGACCTCGTGTTCGGCGCCCTGAAAACCGAGCTGGGCCGCCGCTACGACGAGGGCGTCCAGGCGATGGACTCCACGGCCATCATCGAGGCCCTGGCCCCCATCGCCGACGTGGGCACCCACCGGAGCGAGTCCACGGGGGTTCTGTACAACCTCTACGTGTACGCCCTGACCGTCCGCCACCCCGAGGCCCGGGCCGCTGAGCGCGCGTGGGCCGACACCGTGAGCGAGTACAGCCCCGAATTCGAGGCCGGACCCGCCGGGCGCATCATCGACGCCGTCCGGGCCGTCCTGGACCGGTAGGACCCCGAGCCGACCGGGCCCGCGCCCGGTCGGCACCCCGAGCACGCAAACGGGCGCCCCACCATTTCCCGGCAGAGCCGGGCCCCACGGTCGGGCGCCCACCCGACACGGCAGATCACGCGTGATTCACCATGCCAGCCACCAGAATACGACCAGCCGCGGCCCGCCGGCCCGCGGCCGCCCACGAGGAGCCAGACCATGACCGAGCACACCCAGGACGACCGCGAGGCCCTGCGCCGATGGGCCCGCGACGCCGGCCACGACGACGCCCAGGCCGAGGCCATCGCCACCGACTCCGCAGCGCACCGCGCCGCCCTGGCCGCCTGGCTCACCGAGCGCGGGCTCGACCCCGCCCAGGCCGCCGACCCCGCCACGCCCCCGGACCCGGCGATCCTGGCCGAGTGGGGGCCCACCCACGGCATCCAGCCCAACACGGCCGAGGTGCTGGCCAGCACGCGCGAGACCTTCCCCCCGCGCCGCACCGTCGGCCTGCGCGTCGTGAAGGGCGCGCGCGACGCCCAGGCCGTCGCGGCCGAGGAGTTCGCCCCCGGCGAGCGTGTGGGCCGCGAGACGTACGCCAAGCGCACCGGTATGGCGGCGACGACCGTCAAGCGATCGGTCGCCGCCCACGCCAACCAGGCCCCCGAGACCGACGGCCGCAACCGTTTCGACGCGCAGGAACTCGCCGCGTTCCTGGCCGACCTGCGCTATCCGGGCCCCGGCCTGTACTCGCTGGCGGAACTGGAGGCATGGCGGGTCACCCAGGTCGCGGCCAGCCACGTCGCCGCGGTGGACCCCGGCCAGTTCGGGGAGGGGGAGCGCATCACCGTGAAAGCGTTCTGTGACCGCACCGGCCGGGACCGTTCCACGGTCAGCAAGGCCATCAACAACCCCCGCTGGCAAGGCGAGGACGCCAAGCCCAAGGCGCCCGTCCGCGGCGCGGACGGGTTGTTCGACGCGCGCGAAATCGCCGCCTTCCTCAACGGCTTGCCGCGCCGGGTCGGCAAGCCCCCCAAGTCCCGCGGCTGATTGCGCGCCGGCCCCCGCCCGGGTCGGCGCCGGCAGGTCAGGGGCCCGCGCCGAGCGGTTCGGTGTGGGCCCCTGCCGCGTCCGCGGTCGGGGCGGCCGGCTCGGAGCAGGGCCGGCGGGGACGCGGCCGCCGGTGCCGGCGGCCCGCCGCACCGCTCGGATTCCGTGACCGTTCCGTGATGCGCGGAGGCCCTGTTTCCGGTCCCCCCACCCCCCATGTGGGGTAATATTAAAGCAAGCGATCGGGAAGGGTCCACTTCCCGCCGCCGGACCGATACCCGACCAGCGAAAGGGAAGCGACATGGCCGTCAAGCCCGGTGAGAGCGTCAAGTACACGGTTCTGGAGTTCCTGCCCGAGCCGTACCCCCCGATCGGTACCCGCCTGTCGTTCGCCGACTATGACGCGGCCGTCCGGGAGGCGATCAACACCAGCTACTGCCTCGACACCGAGATCTACGTCTACGCGGGCCACTACCGCGGCGAGCAGGAGCCCCAGGCCGAGCCCCTCGCCCAGACCTGCGCGTGCCCGCGCGACCCCGAGTCCTGGCACCTCCTCCAGGAGGGTTGCGGCTACCCGGCCCGCGGGACCGCGTAGCCCCGGCCTCCCGAGCCCGTGCCGGGCCCCAGCGGCCCGGCACGGCCCCCGGGCCGCCGCCCCGGCCCCGGCCCTGGACCGGGTCGGCACCCGAGCCCCTGGACGCGCCGGTCCGCCCTGCGCGAGCACCGGCAGAACAGGCCCCGGGGCGGGCCCCGCCCCCGACCGACACCGCACACGCACACCAGACGAGGACACCATGACCGACCCCGAACGCGACCGGCTGGACGAGGACGCCGCGGCCAAGTGGGTGATGAAAGCCGTGACCCGCGCACTGCCCGGCATCGTCATGAAGGGCGTATCCGTCGGCCCCCTGCCCCTGGAAGGCGCCGTCCTCTTCACCTGGACCGGACAGGACGCCGACGCCGACGACACCCAGGCGTGCGAAGCGGCCTACGACCGGGCGAGCACCATCGGCCGCCGGGTCGCCGAGACCCTGGAGGCCCAGGGGTTCACGATCCTCCAGGCCGGGTGCCCCATCCGCAGGAGGCCGACCCGGGTCACCTACGGCGCCCTGGTCAAGGTCGCACCGTAGGGCCGCCCAGGCTCTGGCCCCGACCCGGGGCGGGGGTCCCCACCCCCCGCCCCACCCGACACCGCACACACGCACACACGCACACCAGATGAGGACACCATGAACGAGGACCTGCGCCAGCTCACCGAGCAGATCAACCGGCGCGCCGACGTGATCAAGGCGATTGAGGACCCCGACGACCGATTCCACGCGCACATGCAGGCGTGCGAGACCGCGGACGCCGCACTGTCGGGCCGCACGGACGCCGAACTCATCGAGGTCATCCAGGCCCAGAGCGCCCAGCGCCCCGACCCCCTGCGCTACGACCCCCGGGACACCCCGGCCGCGAGCGCGGCCGCCGGGGTCCTGGAGAGGCGCCATTTCAGCCGGGCCCAGCAGATGGACACCGCGGCGATCCTGGAGGAACTGGCGCCGCTGACCGACTACCGCGACCCCGCGGCCGCGTTCGACCGGCCCGAGGACTACCGCGAGGAGATCACGGCCGCCGACGCCCTGCGCCGCAGTGCCCTGGTGTCGCTGCTCACTCTCCGCCACGAAGCGGGCCTCAGCGAGTCCGAGGGCCAGTCCGAGGCCACTCCCCTGCGCGACCGGGCCGCCGCCGTCTGCCAGGCCGTTGAGCGCGAGATCGCGCGCTAGCGCCGAGGCGCCCGCCGACCGCCTGCGCTCGGCCCCGGGGCCGACAGGGCCCCACCGGTCGTCCGGTGGGGCCCTGGAGTCGTCGCAGGCGGAGCCGGGCGCCGCCCTGCGCCACCTTGCGCCGCCGGGCGATGCCGGCGGCGGCGCGGCCACTGGTGCCGGCGGCCCGCCGTGCCGCTCGGATTCCGTGACCGTTCCGTGATGCGCGGGGGCCCCGTTTCCGGTCCCCCCATCCCCCCGTGTGGGGTAATATTAAAGCAAGCGATCGGAGAGGGCCCGCTCCCCGACGCCGGACCGATACCGCACCGACCGAGAGGACGAACGCATGCACAGCGAACACCGAAACCTGATGGAGCGACTCCGGGAACTCGGCCTGCTGGCCGAACTCCCCTCCGCCCGCTTGGCGCTGGCGCTGGACTACCAGCTCACCCGGCCCGAAGACGCACCCATCCGCGCTGCGCTGGGCGAGGAACTGGGGCGCCGCTTCGCCCAGGAGGCCCGGATCCTGCCCCTGGGCTGCGCGGCCGCGGTCCTGGACGTGGTCTATGTCGAGGCCCGGCGCGAGTCGCGCAACTCGCTGTGGGCGATGTCCCAGGCGTACCACGACGTGGTGAGGGACCGCGTGACCCCCGGGGTCCGCGCCATGTCGACCCCGGCGATCCTGGAGGCGTTGGAGGCCATCGCCGACGAGTCCCGCCACGACAGCGGGCAGGACAACGCGCGCCGCTTGGTCTACCTGGCCGAACTGTGCGACCGCCACCCCGAGGCGGAGCAGGCGCACGAGGAGTGGGACCAGGCCGAGGACCAGACGGACGAGGAGTGCCGCCGCGGGCCATCCCAGGTGGTCATAGCCGCCGTCCGCCGGACCATGGGGTAGGCCGCGAGGCCGGGCGGGCCGTGAGGCCCGCCCGGCCCGCCGGTACGGAGCTGCGAGGACCCGCGCGCGCCGGTCGGCGAGTGCACCGGAGCCGCCCGGATGCCAACGGTTCGGCGCCCGCCGCAGAACGTGCGGCCGGGGCTCTCGGGGAGGCCCCGCAGGCGAGGGTTCCCGAGCGCCGCGCCGCCCCCGATCTCGTTGCCGTTCCGTGATGCGCGGAGGTCCCGTTTCCGGCCCCCCGCTCCCCTGAGTGGGGTAATATTAAAGCAAGCGATCGGGGAGGGCCCACTCCCCGCCGCCGGACCGACACCACATCAACGAAAGGGAAGCGACATGAGCGACGTCGACCACATCCTGTCCGCCATCCGGGACAGCGGGTTCGTGGCCCACGAGGGGCGAAACGGCGTGATCGTCTACCGGGCGGGCGTGTACGACCGCTTCGGCACCGGCATCACCCTCACGTCGTGGGACGGGGTCACGACCGGCCTCGAGGAGACCGCGTGCCGCGCGCTGGCCCAGCAGCTCGAAGGCTTCCGCCGGGCGACCCCGGAGGAGATTGCCGAGTACGAGCGGCTGGAGGCGACCCGGCGGCCTTTCAGGGTGCGGGTCACCGAGGAGGTCAAGTACGAGGTCACGGTGAGGGCCCAGGACGCCGAGGAGGCCGAGGAGGCCGCGATCGACCTGATCACCGAAGACGGCGACCGTGACCGGTTCTGCACGGAGGTCACCGAGCGCTACGCCCAGGTCCTGCGCTAGGGCCTGCGGAGGGGCCACCCCCGGACCCCCGGGGGCGGCCCCTCCATGAGCCGGACGGGGCCGGGTGACGCCGGCGGGCGCGGTACGGCCGACGCCGGCGCCGCGCCGCAGCCCACTCGGCCCCGTTGCCTTTCCGTGATCTCAAAAGGCCCCGTTCCCCGCTTCGCCGCCCCCCCGGATGTGGTAATATTAAAGCAAGCGGTCGGGAGGAGCCCACCTCCCGCCGGACCGACACCGAATCAACCGAAAGGCACCCCATGAGCGAGCACACCACCGGCCAGGACCGCGCCCGGGCGGCCCTGACCGCCTACGCCGCCGACAACGACACCCGCCCCGGCCACGAACTGCTGACCGACCTGATCACCGACGTGCTGCACGTCGCCGCGCAGGCCGGGATCAACCCCGGCGCCGTCCTGGACAGCACGCAGCGCCACCTCTTGGAGGAGGCCGAGGAGGCCGAGGCCGCCGACGTCACCCGCGCGACCGTGCGCCTGCGCGTGGTGTCCTTCGCCGGAGGCCGCATGGACCGCGCCCACCTGGACACCGTCCTGCGCATGGCCATCGAGGCCCTGTCCCTGGGAGTGGAGCAGGAGGACAGCCACGAGCCCCTGTACCCCTGGGCCCGCGTGGAGCACATCGAGATCCACCCGGACGCCGAGACCGTCCAGGGCTGACCCGCCGCCCCGGGCCCGGACGGGCCCGGGGCACCCCCCGGGGCGGGGGTCCCCACCCCCCGCCCCACCCGACACGACACACGAAACGAGGACACCGTGAACCCGAACACCACGAACACCCTGCGCCAGGTGCTCACCGCAGCCCTTGAGGCCGCCGGTCTGCCCGTCCGGCACATCGACCTGTTCAAGGAGCCCGCCGTCATGGTCGGCGCTCCCGAGACGGGCGTAGTGCTCATCACCGGCCCGCTGGACGAGGCGTGCACCGACACCTTGGGGATCACGGCCTGCCGCTACCCGCTGGGGTACGACCCCGCCGACCCGCGCCAGGACCTGCCCGAGGACACGGTCACCGTGTACGCGACCACGCCCGGAGACCCCCTGGAGAGGGCCGAGAACCTGGCCTGCCTGGTCGAGGAGGTCACCGCCCAGGTGAGCCCCCCGGCCCCGGTCTCCCCCGCCCAGCGCAGCGCCGACGCCCGCGCGCTCGCCCGGGCGCTCGGTCTGGCCCCCGGCGAGGACGTGGACTTCCCCCACCTGAACAAGATCGCCTTGAGCGCCTACTGCCGTGCCGTTGCCTGGTACGGCGAGGACGCCGAACTTCTGGCCGACGACGCCCGCCAGCAGTTCGAGGAGGAGCAGAACGCCCACGACGACGAGGACCAGGGCGCCGAGCCCGTCGCGAACGCGGTGTTCGTGCGCCGCGCCCGGCAGCAGCTGGGCCGGTCCGGCCGACCCGCCACCGAGCCCGCCGACGCCCACGAGGCCGAGCGCGTCCGCGCGCTCTACCTGGACATCCTGGCGAGCGCCATGCACGC
This sequence comes from Nocardiopsis changdeensis, assembly GCF_018316655.1. Classification (GTDB taxonomy): domain Bacteria; phylum Actinomycetota; class Actinomycetes; order Streptosporangiales; family Streptosporangiaceae; genus Nocardiopsis; species Nocardiopsis changdeensis. Next base: position 40,553 of record NZ_CP074136.1, read on the forward strand.
GCTCCAGGGGCTCGGGAACGACCCGGAGGCGGCCTTTGACGCCCACGAGCCGTTCGTGGATCTACAGCAGCCGGTGAAGCGCTGACGCCGACCGTGCCCGGGGCCCGCACCGTCCGTCGGTGCGGGCCCCGCCGCGTTCGCGGTGGAGTCGGCCGACTCGGTCCCCCGGTGGCGCCCTACTCGGGTCCGGGCGGGGCGCCGCGCCGGGAAGGCCGACGCCGACGCCGACGCCGATCTCGTTACCGTTCCGTGATCCCGAAAGGGGCCGTCCCGGTTTCCCCGCCCCCCCGTGTGGGGTAATATTAAAGCATGCAGTCGGGGAGGGCCCGCTCCCCGCCGCCGGACCGACACCCGATCGACCGAAGGAGACACCATGACCACCACCACCGCAGCCGTTGACCGGTTCCAGCAGGCCCTGGACCTGGTCGCCCGGGAAGGGCTGCTGGCCGGGTTCTCCACCGCCCGGCTGGAGGCCCTGGCCGACAAGCTCCCCACCGCCCAGTGGACCGAATCGGACCATCTGGCCGTCGGGCTCATCCGCCACGAGTACGCCCGCCGGTGCGCGGCCGACGCCCAGCGCATGACCACGGTCCAGATCCTCGGGGCGCTGACCCCCATCGCCGACCTGACCGAGGTCAAGGCCCCCTCGGTCCACGCGGCGAACCACGTCTACACGGCGGAGCTGACGGCCCGCCACGCGGAGGCCCGCGCCGCGGAACTCGCGTGGTTCCGCTCCGCCACCCGCATCGAGGACTTCCAGTGCGGCCCCGCCCGCGCGGTCATCGCCGCAGTGATGAGGGCCCACAACTGGTGCTGACCCGCCGCCCCGGGCCCGGACGGGCCCGGGGCGCCCCCCGGGGCGGGGGTCCCCACCCCCCGCCCCACCCGACACCGCACACACGCACACCAGATGAGGACACCGTGAACGACACCGCCCAGACCATCGACGTCCCCGAACGCGTGGCCACCGGCCGCGCACTCATCGAGGGGACCGACACCCACCGCCCCCGGTTCGACCGCTACACGCAGGCCGTCGGCCGCGCCATGCTCGGCGTCCCGGACCAGGTGTGGCGCGACGCCGTCGCCCTGCTGGAGGCCCAGCAACTGGAGTTCATCAGCGGCACCCTGACCCACCCCTACAGCGTCGAGGCCCTGGCCGGAGCCCAGGCCCCCGCCGAGCACCTGGACGCCGTCCGGGCGATCCTGGCCGACACCGAGGACGCCGAGCCCGACGCCGTCGCCCGGGCCCTGGCCGACGTGCTCCACGCGGCCGAGGCGGACGGGTACGACCCCGAGGACCTGTACACGCCCCGGAGCACCACCCGCATGCAGCTCAGCCGCGCCGGAGAGGCCATGGACCTGACCCCGCTGTGCGAGATCGGCGACCAGCTCACGGCCGCCGGATGGGGGGTGGCCGCCGACGCCGCCGACCCCCACGCCAACCCATACAGCGTGGTGGTCGAGCAGCTCCCCGAGACCGGCCGGGCGATCATCCGTGACCTGTACGCCAGCGACCCCGTGACGGCCGAGGTCACCGCCAAGTATCTCGCCGAGGTCCTGACCAGGCTCGGCCACCAGGTCGAGCGCGTGGACGCCGGATGGGACGGGTTCGCCGTCACCGTCATCGTGCGCTGACCCCTGGGGCCCGCAGCCCCGCCGCACCGGTCGCCGGTCACCCCGACAGGGTGATCGGCGATCTCGTTTCACCGAAGAAGGGGGGTCGCCGGCGCCCTGTGGCCGGCGTGGGTGGCGTGCCGGCCACGCCCGGTGCCGACACGCGCGGGTTGCTGTGCTGTGGCTCGGGCCCGGCAGGTCAGGGAAGAGCGTCGATCTCTAGCGCGCCGTCGAGCGCCAGCAGCGGCCCCGGTTCGGAGGTGACCACCGGCCAGGCCCGCACACGCGAGGTCAGGGCCACCTGCGCAGCCGAGGTGACATCACCGGTCGGGCGTTGGCGGGCCCGCGCCAGCAGGTCACCGGCGCGCGCGGCGACCTCGAAGGTCAGTTCCACCACCACGACGGGCGCCAGGCGCACGAGTTCATCCAGCGCCGCGCGGCCGCTCTCGGAGAGCCGCCCGCGCGCGGCCACCAGCGCGGCCGCGGGCACGGCCAGGACCAGCCCGCCCGAGCGCACCGCAGCGCCGACCAGCGCCCGCACGTACACCCGGCCCGTGCCGTAGTCCACCAGCGCCGAGACGTCCAGGACGCGGCCCCCGATCACCGAGCGGACGTCTCTAGCCCCAGGCGAGCCATCATCTCGGAGATCTCGGCGTCCAGACCCCAGGAGTCGACCACCCGCGCCGACGCCTCAGGCGACAGCGTGCCCCGCTGTTCGGCGGCATCCAGCGCCGCAGCGTCCCCCGCAGGGTCGAGCGCCGACAGCGCCAGGTCGGCAGCCGAAGGGGGCACCTCCCCCGCTTCCAGGCGCAGGCGCAGTTCCTCGCGCGGATCACCGTGTGCGTCAGCCATGCGCCCAGTGTAGGAGCCCGTCGCCGACCGCACCAGGAATCCGCCGAAGGAGGCCCGAGCCCCCGGCGCGCGAGCCCCCGCAACCGGGCGCCGCAGTGAGCGACTCGGCCGCACGGCGACACCGCCCCGAGCCCGAGGCGCCCCCGGGCGCCGTCCCGGGAAAGCCGAGGCCAACCCCCATTGTGTTACCGATCCGTGACTTGCAGAGGAGGCGTTTCCGGGTTCGCCGCCCCCTGCGTGGGGTAATATTAAAGCAGGCGGTCAGGGAGGGCCCACTCCCACCGCCGGACCGACACCCGATCGACCGAAAGGCACGACAGTGAACACCGAAACCCTGCGCCACGCCACCGCCCGGACCATCGCCGCCGGGTTCCTGGCCGCCACCGAGGGCCGCCACGACCAGGCGCGCGCGCACGCCGACGGCGCCCTTCTGGGGCTGGTCAACCTCAGCGCCCAGGGCGTGCAGGTCCGGGGCCTGGTCGAGCGCGTCGCCCGACTGGACGAGCGCCTCACCGACCAGGGCTGACGCCCACCCCCGGGGGCGCGGCCGAACCCCGCGCCCCCGGGGCCCAGGCACGAAAAAGGCGTCCGGCCACTTCCCGCAAGCGGGTGCCCAGGCCGGACGCCGGACCGACACCGTCAACCGAAAGGCCGACAGCATCACGCACAGCATACCCCCACCCCGTGCGCGATGCCCAACCGAGACCGCACCACCGGAAGGCATCACCGTGACGATCACGATCACCCCCCAGGACCGCCGCATCTGCGCCGCACTGCGCGCCGCAGCCTTGGACGAGGCCGAGGACCACTTGAGGTACGACCCCCGCGTTCCCGCCATGTCCGACGAGGAGCTGAAAGAGGCACTCATCCACCACGCAGCGGCGATCATCGCCCGTGACCTGTGCTTCCTGGCAGCGCTGGACCCCGAGCGCGCCCGGCGCTCCCGGCAGGTGATCCGAGCCCTGACCGCCGAAGCCCGCGCCCGAGACCACCGGACCGCCGCACCGGAGGTCTGACCTTGCCCCGAGGGGCCCCGCGCCGGACCGCCGGTGCGGGGCCCTGCCCGTGTTCGCGCTGGAGTCGGTCGACTCGGCCACCGAGTGGCGCCCTACTCGGAGCCGAGTGCAGCCCGCGGAGCCGGAGGAGGCCGGCGCGCAGGAGGCTACCGGCGCCGGCCCCCACCGGAGAACCTCCGATCTCGTTGCCGGTTCGTGATCTCGAAGGGGGCCGTTCCCGGTTCTCCCGCCCCCCATGTGGGGTAATATTAAAGCAAGCAGTCGGGGAGGGTCCACTCCCCACCGCCGGACCGACACCGCACCAACCGAAAGGACCTGCGATGAGCGCCCCCAGCCCCTTCACCACCACCTACGAGGGTCGCACCTGGACCGTGGACGTCGCCGAGGCGACCGCGGAACACGTTGTCCTCCGAGCCCGCAGCGGAGACGACACCCGATACCAGGCGATCGGGTACAGCGAGAACCCGCACTACCAGGGCATGATCTCGTGGAAGTTCGGCGAGGAGCGCACGAGCACGGACGCCGCCCGCGCCGACCTGTCCGACGGGCGCACGACCACCGCCATGCCCGGCGGGAAACTTGAGGTTCTCTTGCGCGCGGTGATCCTCGCGACACGCGCGGCTTGAACCGCTCCCCCCTGGGGCGCCGCACCCGCAGGCGCTCCGGGGCCCGCAGCGGAAAGGCCAAGGTCAGCCCCGATCCCGTTACCATTCCGTAACCATGAAAAGCCCCGCAAGGGGTTCTCTCGCCCCCTGTGTGGGGTATTATTAAAGCAAGCGGTCGGGGGGAGTCCACTCCCCACCGCAGGACCGATGCCGGATCGACCGAAAGGCACGACAGTGACCACCGAGAAGTACCGGATGTACACGCCCGACATGGACGAAGCCCGCTCCATCGCCGCCGACTGGCACGGAGGCCAGGCCAGCGCGCTCTACTCCTTCGCCAGCAGCGGCCGGGTCACCGACCCCGACCGCCTGCGCGCCGAGATCAACGAATGCCGACGCCACGCCGGAGAGCAGGAGCGCGCCAGGCTCGGAGCCCTGCTGCGCGCCATCGAACACCAGCACTACGAGCAGAGTCGGGAACTCGCCCGCCAGCTCTGCCACGTCGAGCCCCTCCCGGCCCGCAGCGTCCGCCACACCGAGCCCGGCGTCATGGACGCCGACAAGGCCCGCGTGCGCTCCGACCTGGAGCGCGCGCAGGCCATGGAGTTTCGCGCCTACGCCGGATTCCTGATCGGCTACGGCCGCGTTCTGGACACCCTGGCCAGCGCCTACCGGGACCCCGAGATGGCACGGCGCGTCCTCCAGCGCCACGTTGACCAGGTCCTCACCCAGATCAACGAGGACCAGGACTGACCGCGTGGCCCCGCCCCCGGGCGGGGCCCTGGCCCCGGGCCCGCGCCGTCCCGCGCGGGCCCTTCGGCGTCCGCGCAGCAGCAACCGCAGGAGGCCGGCCGGACCGGTCCCCCGTTGCCGGCGGCCCGCCACAGCCCCCAGGGTCGTTATCATTCCGTGACCAGAAAAGGCCCCGCAAAGGGCTCCCCCGCCCCTTGTGTGGGGTAATATTAAAGCAAGCGGTCGGGAAGAGCCCAGTCCCCACCGCCGGACCGACACCGGATCGACCGAAAGGCACGCGCGATGTTCGCCACCGAGCCCCTGACCAAGATGCTCCGCACCGCCGACAGCTGGGACCTCGGCAACAAGACCGGCGTCCGCAACAACCGTCGCGGCGTGAGCATGCGGGGGGTCAAGAAGGACTACCACCGCGCCACCCGCCGCGCCCTGCGCACCCAGAACACCGCCGAACTCGCCGACTACCTCACCCACGGCGCCTACTAGCCCCCAGGGTCGCCGCCCCGGGCGGGGCGGCGACCCGCACCCCAACACGCGGCCCGGGGAGCCCACCCCGACGCCGGACCGACACCCAGCACACGGAAGGCCCGCAGTGAACATCATCGACACCCGGATTCCCGGAATCGTGGCGCGCTCCACCAGCGCCGACGCAGTCGCGGCCCGCCGCTTTTTGGCCGTCGACCAGGCCCACGGGCGCGCCGAGGCGATGAACACCCACAGCGCAGCCCGCCTCATCCGCCGGTTCCGTCTCCGCCACTGCATCGGACAGGTGGCGCGCGCGATCATCGCCGCACACACCCCCGAGCGCCCCTATGACGTGTGGTACGCGCAGGCCCGAGAGCGCGCCTACGCCGCAGAGCGCAGCGGCGAACTCACCGCCGAGGAGACCCGGCAGCGACTGGCCCGGATCAGGAACCGCCGCAACGAGCGCCACGCCGAATGGGTGGCCATGGACGCGCGCGAGGCCCGCGCCGACTACCGCGCACTCGACCACGCCGGACGCGTCACCGCGCGCCTGCGCTTCCGAGCCGACCGCCCCCGCACGTGAGCGCCCCGGGGCCCGGACCGCACCGGGCCCCAGCCGCCCCGGGGCCCGTGCCGAGCGACTCGGCACGGGCCCCGCGGCGGAGTCGGCCGACTCGGTCGCTGAGTGGCGCCCCACTCGGTCCGGAGTCACCCCCGGGCCCGCGCCCAGGAGCCCGCGCAGCCGCAGGAGGCCGGCCGGACCGGTCCCCCGTTGCCGGCGGCCCGCCACAGCCCCCAGGGTCGTTATCATTCCGTGACCAGAAAAGGCCCCGCAAAGGGCTCCCCCGCCCCTTGTGTGAGGTAATATTAAAGCAAGAGGTCGGGGGAGCCCACCCCCACCGGACCGACACCCGATCAACCGGAAGGACGCGACATGACCGCCCAGACCACCACCACCCTCCGCGCCGAGTTCGGCCGCACCACGTGGGCCGAGGCCGGGCGACACGGCGTCCGGGTCCACCTGGCCGGTTGGCTGGGCAAGCGCACCTTGTGCGGCCGCCGGGTCGCCCAGAGCCACTACCCGACCATGGAGCACCGCCCCCAGGGCGAGGACTGCAAGGCATGCTTGCGCGTCTGGACCGCCGCCGCGCCGGGCGCCACGTTCGAGCCCAGCGGCCCCACCCGTGGCCAGCTGCGCGCCGCCAAGGCCACGATGCGCCGCGCCGCTGACCGGTTGGAGCAGACGCCCCCCGAGCGCGTGGACGAGGCCAGTGGTCTGCCTGTCAGCCCCCTTGTGTTCACCCGGTGGCGTCAGGACATCCAGAACCTGCGCCGAGAGGCCGACCGCCTCACTCTGGCCGACCTGTAGGCCGCTGGTGGGGGCGGCGATCCCGCCCCCACTGGCCGCACCGATGCAGCGCAGGCCACGCCGAGCGACCGGGTGTGCCCCTGCTGCCTCTCCGCTCAAGCAAACGGTCGGGGGTCTCGTTACCGTTCCGTAATGCCGAAAGCCCCGCTCCCGGCTTCCCCGCCTCCTTGTGTGGGGTAATATTAAAGCGCGAGGTCGGGGAGGGCCCACTCCCCACCACCGGACCGAAACCGCATCAACCGAAGGAGACGCACCATGACGACCACCACCGAGATCACCACCGCCGCCCTGCTGGCCGCTGCCGCCCGCGGCGGCCTCCCCGCCATCGCCGCACTCGCGGGCGTCCGAGTCGCCCGCTCCGAGGCCACCACCACCGCCCAGCACGTGTGGGGGGAGCCGGTCGCCGACTGGACCGAGGCGGCCCAGCTGGCCGCCCGCGTGGGCGATCTCGCCCACAGGGCCGGTTACCAGGTCACCGACGAGTGGCCCAAGCCCGGAGTGATCGGCTACCAGGGCCGCCCTCACGCCGAGGTGAGCGTCATCGACCGGTTCGCCCACAGGGAGGAAGACGGCTCCCTCTACCGATGGGAGTGCGTCACCCCCTGGGAGGTCCGCACCGGTGACATCCTGCGCACCCGCTCGGGCCCCGTGGTCGTGCGCGCCGGGGTCCCCGAGGAGGCCGTCAGCGCCTTTCCGGTCGGACGCACCGGCGGTTGGGAGGAGGTCGTCTACCGGCGCGTGAGCGCCACCCTGGAGGGCTGACCCTCCCCCACGGGGCCCCGTGCAGGACGTCCGCCACGGGGCCCCGCGCGTTCGGGGTGGAGTCGGCCGACTCGGTCGCCGAGTGGCGCCCTACCCGGTCCCGAGTCCCCGGGGCCACGCCGGGAACGCCGAGACCGCCCCCGATCTCGTTACCGGTTCGTGATCCCGAAAGGGGCCGTTCCCGGTTCCCCCGCCCCCCATGTGGGGTAATATTAAAGCAAGCAGTCGGGGAGGGCCCACTCCCCACCGCCGGACCGAAACCGCATCAACCCAAGGAGACACACCATGACGACCGCCACGAGCACCCGCGTTCTCCGCTGGACCCGCGAGGCCGACACCGGCAGCTACAGCGACCTCCACGACGAATCGTGCATGGACCTGCGATACCGCGTAACCCGCTACTTCGAGGCGATCGCCTCGGGGGAGGCCGACCGGCTGACCGTGGCCACCGAGATGCTGCGCCGGGAGGAGCGCGGCTACTGGGCCAACTTCGAGTCCTCCCCGCGCGACATCATCGACGCCCAGGACTCCGCCGTCATCGCAGCCCACGCCGACCTTGTCGTCCCCGTCGTGTTCAACGCCGAGGCCGACGAGGTCGCGGCCGCCTTCGCCGCACTCACCGACCTTGACCATGACGTCCACTTCCCCTGGAACACCTTCCAGGGGACGAGGGCCTACGCGCGCGAGTACCGGCGCGTCGAGGACGCCATGACGGCCTACCGCGCGGCCTACCCGTCCGCACCCACCACCAGCGCGGAAGTGGTGCACCTTCGCCGAGCGCTCAGCGTGTGGACCATCACCGGCTGACGCCAGCCGGGGCCCGACCCGACCGGGCCCCGGAACAGCGCACACGGGCCCGTGCCGAGCGACTCGGCACGGGCCCCGTCCGTGTTGGCGGCGAAGTCGGCCGACTCGGCGGCGCAGTCGCGCACCGCAAGCGCCCCAGGGTCGCCGGCAGGCAGGAGAACGCCCGTGCCGGCGACCCCCGCAGCACACCCGATCTCGTTATCATTTCGTGATCTCGAAAGGGTCCGTGTCAGACCCTCGCGCCCCCCGTATGGGGTAATATTAAAGCAAGCGGTCGGGAGGAGCCCACTCCCACCAGACCGACACCGAATCGACCAAGGAGCGTTCCCATGGCCCACATCACCGTCGCCCAGGCCAAGGCCAACCGACTCGACCGCCGCGCCAAGCGCCGCGCCCAGGTCGCCGAACGCGCGGCCGCCCGCAGGGCCTACCGGACCGACCTTCACACCGTGGCGAGCCACCTTTACGCCATGGGCGTCGACACGCCCACCGCCATCGGCATGGCGTCCACTCTGCGCAAGCGGATCACCACCCCCGGCGTCCCCGGGTACGCCGCCCGATCCCTCACCGACTCCCGACGCCGCCCGTGCACGCGGTACACCCGCCGTCAGGTCATGGACGGCCTGCGCGCCTACAAGCCCCGTAAGTTCGAGTACCAGGAAGTCCGCGCCGCACTTCTCGGACTCGCAGCCTGACCCCCACGCACACGGGGCCCGTGCCGAGCGACTCAGCACGGGCCCCACCGGTTTCGGTTCAACCACGAGCCATCCCGATAGCGACGTCGGCCGTCGCGAGCGAAGCGCCAGCCGCTCCGCTCGCGACGGCCGACGTCGCGAGCCAAGCGCCAGTCACCGTTGCCCGTGTGGAGTGAAACGCGCGCGCACCGCATCAGCGACCACGGCCACCTCACTAGCGGAGAGCGCCCGTTGGCGCGACATGAGCCACCGACCGGTGTTATTGGCCGCCATGATCGGTACCCCGAGGCACTCGAATTCTCGCCATTGCGGAAAGCGCGAGCGCGACACGTGCACAGCTAGCACGGGCAGCACAGGAACGCGCCGCCCCAACTCCACCGAAAGCACGGAGTCGACTTTCCCTGATTCCCACTTCACCGATTTGACCAGCAACGGGGCCCCGGTATTCCCAATGCGCAGATGTCCCCGACCATCGAAACGCACATGACCGCGCCGCTGCTTGCTGTCGACCACCCCGACGCCGAATGGGCCGATTACCACATGGTCGATGTTCGCACGCGAACCCGGTACAGCCAGATCATGCAGGACGACGCAGCCGCGCCGACGCAGGCGATCGAGGCGACGCCCAGTGCGCCGCTCCCCCAGCGCACCACGACGCCAGTAGGACGCCCGGCCCCGGGCCCGCAGGGCGAGCCCCACGGCGAGCGCCAGGACGAGCCCGAGCGCGAGGCCCACACCCCAGCCGAGCGCTACCCCACCGGCCAGGCCCAGGGCGAGACCGGCCACTCCGGATTTCACCAGCAGCGGACCCCGTTCGGAGCGCGCGATTTCGCGCGCCATGGCACGGGCCGAGGCCCCAGCGGAAGCGTCACGGTAGGAGGTTTCGGAACGGCCGGTGTCTGTCATCGCTATTCCTCGCGCGTGGTAGTCGGTGCGCCCATGTAAGCACAAGCCGCCCCGGTAACAGCTGAGAATGCGGAACCTGTCCTAGGCTTTGCGCACAGTGGGTCGCAGGCCCCGACGCGCACGGGGAGAGAGGGTTGCCCAGTGCGGGTAACAGGGTCCCCGCCGCTCCCCGCCCGAAACGGCAGACCCGGTAACAGTATTCGCGAAAAAATTAGGCCCCGCCTTCGGCGGGGCCCTTTCGCGCGTGGCGCCTTCGGCGCCGTGCGCGAACCACAGCGGATGACCTTACCTGAAAGGCCAGCAGGAAGGACTACAGAGCCAGTCAGAGCCAACCAGCAAGCTAGGTAGCGAAGCTACCTAGCTCACAGAGCTAGGCAGTAGGCAGTCACCAGGCAAGACAAGCCACAAGCAACAGCAACCGATCAAACCTAGGCACTATTAGTGATCATGGTAGACTGACCACGTCTGCTGCTGCGCGCCCAGCGCCGTCGCCGCCGGGGAGGAGGTCACCGAGTGCTGACTCTCGCGACCGGATACGACCCCGGATATCTGACCCGCCAGACGACTCCCCGCGCCGCGAATTACTACACGGTCGCTGTTACCCAGCACGGTGAACCGCAAGGCGTGTGGTGGGGGCCCGGGGCCCAGGCGCTCGGCTTCACCCCTGGCGATGAGATCGACCCCAAGGTGATGGAGAAGCTTTATTCTTCATTCGTTGATCCTCGGGATGAGAATTTTCTGAAATCCGATGTCCCGGATTCAGAAAAGGAAATGCTTGGTCGCCGTCCTTCGCGCTACAAGGACGTGGATGCCTGGTATGCACAGTTGCTCAAGCGCGAACCTGAGGCCACTCCGGAGCGTCAGCGAGAGCTGAGGAACGAGGCCGAGAAAAGGGCCGACCGTCAAAAAACGGTGTACTTCTACGACGCGACCTTCTCGGTTCCCAAATCTGTTTCGCTGCTGCACGCTGGCCTCTTGGCGGCGGCCAAGGCCGCACAGGAGGCGGGCAATGTCGAGCGCGCCGCGCAGTGCAACGAGCGGGCCGATGCAGTCATCCGGGCGGTCATGGCGGGCGCCGGTGCGAGCCTGGAGTACCTGCGGGAGCACGCAGGGGCCGCCCGCACCGGCTACCACGGCGGCAAGGTTGAGGGGCGCAGCACGGGCAAGTGGACGCCCGCCGGCGGGTGGGTGGTCGCCCAGTTCCTTCAGCACACGAATCGAGCCGGTGAGCCGCAAATTCACGTGCACAACGCGATTCTCGGGAGGCAGCTCTGCGAGGACGGAAAGTGGCGTGGAATCGACTCGCGGGCGCTTTTCCGTTCCCGTGCCGGTGCGGCGGCAGCGGGTGAGCGCAAGCTTTTCCAGGACCTAGCCAGGGACTTGGGGGCCGAAGCGGTTCAGCGAGCGGACGGCAACGGCTTTGAACTGAAAGGCGTTTCGACCAAGGAGATTCTGAGCTTCTCCTCCCGCGACACCGCGGTCACTGCGGAGATGGAGCGGCTGATCCAGAATTACGTGGACGCCCACGGCCGTATGCCGAACGCCCGCGTGATGTACAAGATGGGCCAAGAGGCGACCTTGGCAACCCGGAAAACGAAGGAACCCAATCTGAGCCGGACGGCTCTGTTGGCCAAGTGGGAAGCCGTTGCTGACCGGCTGGAGCTGGGCAAGCTCGGGGCCATCCCGGGCCGGGTGCTGGGCCGTATCGACCCCGAGCGCAACACGGCCCTGGCCTACGAGCCGACGCAGCTGGAGATGGACCGGATCATCACCACGGCGGTGGAACGGGTCCAGGAGGCCAAGTCCGTTTTCACGCGCCACGACGTGTTCCGCCGCATCAACGACGAGCTTCCCCCGAATCTCGGGGCGCTCTCGGATGAGCAGGTGCACGCCCTGGTCGACCGCATGACCGATGTGGCGCTGAGCCCCGCCGGCCCCGCCGACGTGCGGTTGCTCAACGCCCCCGACGTCGTCTTGATCCCGGCCGAGCTGCGCGACGCCGACGGGCGCAGCGTCTACCTGGCCCCCAACGCCGAGCGCTACACCACCGCCAAGTTGCTGGACGATGAGCAGCAGCTGATCAGTGAGGCCCTGCGCCTGGACGCTCCGCGGATCCACGTCGAGCCCGCGGCCGAGGCCGAGGCTGTTCCGGTTGAAGCCGCTGGTGTTTCGGCCGAAGCGGTGCCGGGCGTGGAGCCTACGGCCGAGGGCGCCGTGACGGTTGAGGCTGAGCGCCAGGCGGGCGCGGACGAAGTCGCTCCCCCTGTGTCCGGGGGGGAGTCGGAGGCCGGCGAAACGCAGGGTGTTTCGAGCGATGCGGCCGGTGTCTCGGGTGAAGCGACCGGTGTTTCAAGCGAAACGCTCGCCGATTCTGAGGAGAACAGCGCCGATTCTCATGAAAACGACGAAGGGGAGTCGGGTTCCTCTCGTGTCCGTGGGGTGGCGGATGACGCCCGCGCCCTGGAGGGCGCCGAGGGCGCCGAGGGCGCCCCGGAGGCTGCGGCCGAGGAAATCGCTGGTCAGGAGGTGGTGTACACCCCGGAGGAGGAGCGGCTCATCCAGGCGCACCGCGACGCGGCCGCCTGGTTCCAGGAGCAGTTGCACAGCGATGGCGGCCAGGAGGCCCGCGAGTACATGGACGGCCGCGGGTTCGGCCATGCCATCGCGCTGGACTCCCCGTGGCAGGTCGGGTACGGCGGCACCAGCCGGTACGCCCTGTTCAACCACCTGTCGGCGCTCGGCTACTCCAACGAGGAGCTGATGGCGTCCGGTCTGGTCCTGCGCACCGAGGGCGGCGGGATCATCGACCGGTTCCGCGGGCGCGTCGTCCTGCCGGTGCACAACGCCCAGGGCGACCCGGTCGCGTTCATGGGCCGCAAGCTGCCCGACGACCCCCACCCGGCCAAGTGGCTCAACTCGCCTGAGACGGCGATCTACTCCAAGGGCAAGGTCCTGATGGGGCTCGGCGTGCAGCGCCAGGCCCTGGCCGCAGGGGCTCAGCCGGTCATCGTGGAAGGGCTGTTCGACGTCCTGGCGGTGGCCGGCGCCAGTGATCCGCGGTACGTCGCGGTCGCCCCCGGTGGTACGGCCTTCACCACGGACCAGTACGCCGCACTCACCGCTGCGGCGAGCCCCGAAGCCGGTGTGCTGGTGGCGTTCGATGACGACAAGGCCGGTCGTAAGGCCAGCGTGGCCGCCTACGAGCTGCTGCGCCACCACGAGGGCCCCGTGCGTGCCGTGACGCTGCCCGAGGGGATGGACCCCGGCGACCTGGCAGACGATCCCGAGCGGCTGCGGGAGGTCCTCCAGGACCAGGAACGCCACCTGGTCGACGTCGTCGTGGCCGCAGGGGTGGACGCCCACCGGTGGCCCGCGCCCTCCCAGGAGCGCCCCCAGATGACGGGGGAGGAGATCAGCCGCCAGGCCGCCGAGTCGTGGGGATTCGACCCGGTCGAGTCCGAGGCCCGCCACCAGCAGTACCTGAGCGAGAGCGCCCAGCCAGGCCCCGACCTGAGCGCCCACGTGGCGCGCTCCCTGGCCCGCACGGTGCTCGGGGTGGACGTGCCCGCGCCGGCCCCTGAGGCGGCCCGCCCTGCGGATCACCCGCGCCCGGAGGCCGATCCCTACCGAGAGGGCGACCTCACCGTTGAGGCCCAGGTGGAGGCCATCCGCCAGGCCGTCGACCTCATCGACCTGGACGCGCCCGATGCTGCCGAGCGCGCCCAGCGCGTCATGGCGCAGCTGGCCGCACAGACCGGCGCCGACCTGGAGACCGTGCAGGCGGTGTTCGTGGACGCCCTGGCGGGCGAGCCCCTGCCCGTGGGTGAGGACGCGCCGAACGGCAGCCGCTGGGGGCAGAAGACGATCATCCCCTCGCCGATTTCAGCTGAGACACAGGCCGCTTGGCGCGAAACGGACCGGGCCCGAGCCGCGGAGCAGGCCGCCGCCGAAGCCGCCGCGGCTGCTTCGGCCGAGACGGGCGAGGGCGAGGCGGAGCGCGCGCCTGTTTCGTCTCAGACGCCGCGTGTTTCAGAGGAAACGGCGCGCGCTTTGCGGGAATCGGCGCAGGTGCGGGCCGAACTCATGGAGTTGTACCCGCGGCTTCACGTCGATCAGGCCGACGCCATCGCCGGGGTCGCCACGAGCGGGCGCGGTGTGGACGTCCTGGTCGGCCCGGCCGGTTCGGGCAAGTCGACCACGTTGGGCTACCTGGCCGACCTGTGGAAGGAGAAGACCAGCGCCCCCGTGGTGGGGCTGGCCACGGCCCAGAACGCGGCGAACATCCTGGGTGCCAAGAAGGTCAACGGCGCCAAGGCGTTCGATGCCACGCACAACATCGCCAAGTGGCTGTACCTGGTGGAGTCCGGTAAGACCCGGGTCGTGCCGGGCTCGCTGATCGTGGTGGATGAGGCGTCCATGGTCACCACCACCCACTTGAAGGAGATCCAGGACATCGCCGCCCAGGCCCGCGCCAAGGTCGTGTGGGCGGGCGACCACGCCCAGCTGTCCGCGCCCGGTGCGGCCGGGGCGATGCGGCACCTGGTCGAACTCGGCGGCGCCTACGAGCTGACGAAGGTCCACCGGTTCGCCGAGGCGTGGGAGGCCGAGGCGTCCTTGAAGCTGCGCGACGGGATGGCCGAGGCGCTGACCGCTTACGACAAGCACGGCCGTCTCGCGGCCGGCAGCCGGGCCGACATGGAGGCCCAGGCCCTGCGCAGCTACCTCGCCGACTACCTGGACGGCAAGGACACCCTGCTGTTGGCGTCCACCAACGAGAGCGCGTCGGCGCTGTCGGGGCGTGCCCGTGCGGCACTGGTCGAGGCCGGTCTCGTGGAGGCTGGCGGCACGCGGCTGCGGGATGCCAACACCGCCAGTGTCGGCGACCTGATCGTGGCCCGCGCCAACGACACCCACATCAAGGTCGGCGAGGACCAACGTCCCCTGTCCAACAGGGATGTGCTGCGTGTGGTCGAGGTCCTGGAGGACGGCGGGATCCGCGCGACCCTGCGCGAGGAGGACGCTACTTCCGATATCCCCGTCACCCTGCCCGCGGCGTATGTGGCCGACCAGGTCGAGCTGGCCTATGCGGGGACGACGCACGCCGCGCAGGGCCGGGACGTCCACACCTGTTACAGCATCGTGGACGGCACGGTCACCGACGAGATGCTGTACGTGATGATGACCCGTGGCCAGGAGGGCAACTACGGGTACGGCGTGGTCGAGGACCAGGGCGCGGATCTGCGGACCGGCCCGGAGCAGGCCCAGGAGTACACCGCCGAGCTGCGCCAGGCCGGGGCGCGTCAGCGCGGGGAGCGCCTGGCGGGCGAGCACGCCCAGCGGGCGCGCGAGGCCGACGAACAGCGGCTGGGCGTGTTCGCGGCGGCGATGCAGCGTGAGGCCGTCGACCCGATGGCCACCGAGGCGATGCTCGGCGAGGCCGAGCGTCCCCGTCACCTGGGGCACCTGGGGGCGATGTGGCTGGACATGACGCGCGAGTACACCGCCCGCGGGTACTTGGAGCGCGCGGCCGAGCGCGGCGTGCTGGCCCCGCACCACCTGGAGAGGGCGCTCAAGGAGGAGGCGCTCAGCACGCTGGGGCGTATGCTCACCCGTCTGGAGATGGCCGGGTACCCGGCCGACACGATCCTTGACCAGGCGATCAGCTCGCGTGAGCTGGGCACCGCCGAGGAGATCTCACAGGTCCTGTACTGGCGTATCGACGGCGACGCCGACAAACACGGCATTGACGTGGCGTCCCTGGACCCCAGCGAGCAGCAGATCAACGCCACCTGGTCCGAGCGCACCACGGACCTGGGGGTGCCGGCCATCGACGTGGCCCGGCACGACATCGCCCAGCGCATGGACGAGCGCACCCGCGAACTCGCCGAGCGCGCCGCCCACCAGCCGCCGCGGTGGCTGGTCGAGCACATCGGCCCCGTGCCCGCCGACACCCGTACCCGCGAGCGGGACCAGTGGATGCAGCGCGCCGGCCGGGTCCTGGCCTACCGCGAGCAGTGGATGCACCAGGCCGAGAGCGACGCCATCGGCCCGGCGCCCTCCCGCGCCAACCCCGAGCAGCGGGCCGCCTGGTTGGCCGCTCACGATGCTCTGGGAGCCCCGGAGGGCGTGCGGGACCTGTCCGGTGCGTCGCTGGGCGAGCTGTACGTGCTCCGGGCCGCCTACGAGCGTGAGACCCGGTGGGCGCCGGCCTACGTCGCCGAGGAGTTGCGTGCCGCCTCGCTCCAGGCCCGTGAGCTGGACCAGCAGGTATCGCACCTGCGTGCCGAGGCCCGCCAGGAGCAGGACGACGAGCGCCGGGTTGCGCTGGAGGCCCAGGCCCAGGCCCGCGCGGAGCTGGCCCAGGAGATGCACGCCCACCGCCAGGACCTGGAGCGGATCGACGCCGCGCGGCAGCGCTGGTACGACGCCACCGAGGACAAGCGCGTGTTGGCCGAGCGCGCGGACCAGGAGCTGCGCCGCCGTGCGGAGCAGGACGCTCAGGAGCAGCGGCAGGCGCGGGTGGACGTGGGGGCGCTGCGCCCGCTGGCGCTGGACGGTGCCGGTGGCCGCGAGTACGAGGAGGCCCAGGCCCGCCGTGCGGAGCAGGCCGAGGCCGAGGAGCGCGCCCAGGTCCACCCCGGACAGATGAGCCTGGACGACATCGAGGTGTCCGAGCCCGCCCCTGAGGTGGTCGACGCCGAGCCCGTCGAGGCCGAACCCGTGGAGGCTGAGGCGGTCGAGGCTGCGCCGACGGTGCTGGAGATCGAGGCTGCGGAGCCCGAGGTCACCGAACACGACCTGGTCGAGGCCGACCAGGTGAGCGTGGCGTGGGAGGCCGCACCGACGCCGGAGTTCGACCAGCACGAGTTCACCGCCTCGGGTGTGGACTGGGCGGCCCTGGCCGCTTCCGAGCCGGAGCCCGAGGTGGTCGATGTCGAGCCCGTCGAGGCCGAGCCCGAGCCTGCGGCCGAGCAGGTCCAGGACCTGCCCGTCGTGGACGCTGAGATCACGATGGAGGTCGTGGAGCGCATCACCGAGCCGGCCCCGCCCGTCCAGGACGCCGAGGTGCGCGTGACCGTGGTCGAGATCGCCAACGAAGATGTGCCCGACCCCTGGCGGCGGCCGGAGGACTTCCAGCGGGACACGGGCGCCGCGGAGCGCGACCCGGACCCGGTGGCCCAGGACGCGCCCAGCGCGGACCAGCCCACCCTGTGGGACGAGGTCATCGACCACACCGCTGAGATGGACCGGGTCATCGACCAGGCCCGTCACGCCGCCGACCTGGCCGACCACCGCAACGCCGGTCTCGACGCGGAGCGGCTCGCCCAGGAGGAGGCCGACCGGGAGCAGCGCCAGCGCGAGGCCCGCGAGGTCGACGCCGAGCGTGCCGCCCGGGAGGAGCAGGCCCGCCAGGAGCTGGAGCAGCGCGAGGCCGAGCGCGCTGCGGCCGAGCGCGTCATGGAACAGCAGCTGGAGGGCCCGGAGCTGTAGAGGCCGCCGAGGGGATAGCGGGGAGGGTTACCGTAGGGGGTATGACCGAGGGCAAACCGCTGCACCTGCTCACCCCGGCCGAACTCCGGGCGCGCTACGGCACGGCTCCCCCGCCGCGCCCGCTCACCCCCCAGGAGACCGAGGACCTGCGCCGGCGGCTCAACGCCGACGGTGATCTCGCCCTGACCCCGGACGAGCACCGCGCCTACTACCAGCTCGGCGTGGTGCGCTACGCCCAGGACGTCGACGCTCTGGTGGCCCGGGTCAGCGCCGAGGCCCTGGACACCGCGCCGGCGTCCCCGGCACGCAGCTACGCGGCCGGCATCCTGGACGCCGTGGCATGGGCCCGCGGGGAGCGGCGGGAGGCCCCCGTCACCGGCGCCCACCCCCGGGCCCGCCTCCCCTCCACAGGCGAGATGCAGAGGGAAGCCGCCGACGCAGCCGAGGTCCTGGAGGGCCGCGCCAGGTCCGGCCACCCCCGCGGCTACATCTCGGGTGTGGAATGCACGCTGCTGTGGCTGGTGTGCAGCGGCAACGCCCACCCCTGGACGTCGTGAGGGCCCGCACCCTGACGGGTACGGGCCCAGCTCACGACCGTTTTACTCCTGGCCTTGCGGCTGGTTGCCTTCCTTGAGCGTGACGAACAGCTCCCACTGTTCTTCCGTCACGCCTGCGGCGTGGGTGATCTCCGCGCTCCTGCGTCGGAGTTGCTGCGCAGACTCACGGTGCTCGAGGCGTAGTTCCTCGCTCGTGTCCGGTGCTTCAGCTGCTTTCAGATGCTCGAGCGCTTCCACGAGGCAGTCGTACGCCTTGACCAGTTCCGACATGACCGGCACCAGAGATCCCACCGCCGTGTCATCACGCCCGACCGGATCTGGCAGGGGGTGCGGTTTCTCCCCGTACTTCGGGCAGTCCCGTGTGAACCCTTCGGCCTGTTTCAGCAGGTAGTCCATGGACCGGCGCCAGGTTTCGGCGTCGGCGAACCGGCGATCCTCAGCCTCGAACCCCGTGGTGTAGCCGCGGTACAGCGTCCACAGGTCCGAGATGATGTCCATGTGCAGCGGCCAGCACCACCGCAGGCGGCGCTGTGTGTGCGGCCACTGGACGAACAGCACGTCCCGAACCCACGACTGGAGTTCCACCAGCCACGCCGCCCGCTCCGCGTCCGGTACGTGGACCCAGCCCGAGGGCGGTTGAGGGTCCGAGTCCTGGCCGCCGCTCGGAGCGCGCTCCAGGCTCTCGGTGATCTTGTTCAGGGAGTCGCCGAACGCCCCTATCCGGGCCCGCAGATCCTGGACGTCCTTGTCGTGTTCGTCCTGGCGATCCAGGACCCTCTGCTGCTGGTCGCCGAGTTCATTGACCCGTGCCCGCAGCTCGGCGTAGTCGATGCCAAGCTGCGCCGCCACCGAGGGCGAGGGCACGCCCGGGGCGGGGGCCCGGTCACCCGGGCCCCCTTCCTCAGGCAGTCCGCCGAGGTATCCGCTCACAGCTCCTCATCCGCTTCCATGGGGGCCGCAGGATTCCACCGGCGTGCCAGCGACCCCGGGCTGACGGTTGACGCGGCGTCCACCGAGACAGCGGACGGGCGCCGCAACGCCGGTGCCTCACCGGGATCACGCCCCGACCGGTCGCTGCCGGAAGACCCCGAAGCCGCGCCCGAGCGCAGTTGCTCGGTAGCGGGCAGCGCGTCCTGGTGGACCTGCTGGCGCAGCTCGGGCATCGCGCTGGGCGTGTACCGGTCCTGGACCGGCGGCAGCGGGGGCAGCGGCAACTTCGAGCGCTTGTCCTTCCAGTACACACGCGCCCTCACCAGAACCGGCCGCCTACCCCGCAGCCGACACACCACGTACCCCTCCGGCACCTGCGTTCCGGGGTTGGTCAGCGCGTCGACATCGTAGGGGCGTACACGCTTCCTCTTCTTCTTCCCGTCCGCGTCGGTGATGACTTCGGAGTTGATGCTCACCGTCCCGCCCAGATGGATCAGCTGGTGGAGGGTGATCTCGTCATCGTTGGTCGGCCACAGCATCTTGAACTTGCTGTTGTTCCAGATCTGTGCCGCCCCCTTGTCGCCCCACCGCTCTTGGTACTGCGCCCAGGACTGCCCCAGGGTGTGGACCTGGATACCGGATCCGGCGGAGTAGGACAACCAGGCCGGCAGCGGGACGGGGCAGATGTTGGCGACCTCGTCCAGCAGCATCGTGAGATGCGGGTCCAGCTTTTCCTTGCTGTGCGTGAGCATCGCGGCGTGGTACAGCTCGGTGGTGAACGCCGACAGCAGCGGTGCCACCGGCGACTGCGTGTCGGCCGGAGGCGCCATGAGGTACAGGCTGTCCTTGCTGCGCAAGAACTTCTCAATCTTGAACTCGGGCATGGTCGGGTGCGGGGTGAGCGCCTCCACGATCGCCTCATCGGCCATGAACCGAAGCGACTCGTTGAGGGTCTTGACGATCGAGCCCCGCGTGTTCGTGGGCGCGCTGTACAGGTCCAGCAGGGCCCGCGCGGCGTTGCGGTCGGCTCCCGGGTGCAGACGCAGGATCTCGTACGGCTCCAGGTCCAGGGAGGTCAGCCAGTCCGCCACGGTCTGCATCGTGACCGGGGGGTGCACGTACTCCACCTCCGCGCCGGACTCCGTTGCCGGCGTCTCCCCCGGCGCGGCCATCACCAGGGCGGCCGCGTGCAGGTACGCCGACAGCGCCGCCGCGCCGGAGTTCTTCCAAAAGTGCGCGTCGTTCAACCCTTGGGAGTTGCTGGCGTAGACGATGGCGTAGGCCCGGCGCACAGCGGTCGCGTAGTCCTCACACCCCGCCACCATGTTCCACCGGAAGGTCGAGCCGACCGTGCCGACCCCGGCCGGGTTCCACACGTGCAACTCACCCAGGGTGGCGCGGTATCCTCCGCTGGCCTCCAGCAGGTCACCGCGGATCGTGGTGCACAGCAGCGGCCCCGGCGCATCCCACGCCAGGAACACCCCGGCGGCGGATTTGCCCTCCTGGCCCGGCGAGAGGATCAGGGAGTTGTCCTGATAGGACGTGCGCACCGTGTGGCGCACCAGCCCGAACCATGCCCGGTGCGCCTTGCCGTGCGCCAACGAGTACGCACGAGGGTCACCGAACCACCGGTCACGCCAGGTCAGCGACGGACGGGTGTGCTTGGAGATCCGGCGCGGCCGACGCCGACCGTACTCGCGGTTCAGCGTCCTCCATCCGGCGAATCCGGGGCCGGGCCACAGGCCCCACCACGTGCGGGTCTGCATTTCCAACCACGTGTGTCGGCGCTGGCGCGTGACCGTGTGACGCCACCACGCGAAGGCACCGGCCGAGATCAGCCCGAAGGCCAGCAGCCCCGGGGCCATGTCCATGAACGCGGGCAGCTCCGGGCCCACCGGAGCCAGGTCGTCGGCGAGCGCCATCTCAAACGCACCGGCCGGCACGAACACATCACCCCCGGCAGGGTCCGCATCCCAACCGTCCCACCCAGGGGCAGGGGAAGCATCGACCACAGCGGTCATCTCGTTCCGGTCCGACACAATCCCCCACTCCCCTTCGGCCTCTTCGATCTCATTGTGAGCCCACATCATGACAGCCCCACCGGTGCGTGATCGGCGCCAGGACCGTGCTGATCCTCCAGTTCATCCAGGTAGACGGTCAGGTAGCTGACCGCGGTGCCGATCGAACTCATCCCCGCAGCGTCGAGGAGTTCGTGCGCGACCTCGCGCACCGCAGCGCGCTGCCGGTACCGGGGGTCCCCGCGCCGCCCGAGGTCGTCATAGAGCCACCGCAGACGCATCTTGCTCGGCGCCGCCTCACGCATGTACTCCAGCTCCACACCCAGCGCACGGTTGGCTTCCCCCAGAGACGCCGCGCGCCGCGCCATGTCGTCCAGCTCCCGCTGCATGGCCGCCATCTGCTGCTGGTGGTGGGTGTCCCTCCGCTCCAGCTCGGCGGCCGCCTGCTCACGCACCCGCTGCAACTCCGCGCGGTGCGCGGCACGCAGCTCCGTCGTGGCGGCGCCGGCATCGGCGCCCACCCGCTCCAGCTGCTCCCGCAGCTCGGCCACCTCACCAGCGTGCCGGTCCTGCATTTCCTGCGTCACCGCGGCGTAGTCGCCCTGGAGGCGCTGGACCTCCTGGAGGTGCGCCTCCTGCATCTCCTGCACCCGGGCGTCCGCGTCAGCGATCGCCGCATTGGCGCGGCCCCGCTCGGCGTCGATCGCCGTCGTGGCCCGCTGGCGCTCGGACCGGATTGCCTCATCCGCACGTGCCCTCTCCTGAGCACGGATGGTCTCGACCTGCTCGCGCGCCGCCTCCTCAGCGGCGTTCGCGCGCGCTGTGTAATCCGCCTGAGCGGCAGCCACAGCCGCAGCCGACCGCCGCTTGATCTCCTCGGTGACGCCTTGGGCCTCGGCCGCGGCCGCCAGTGCCTCGCGCGCCTTGTCGCCCTCCAGGGTCCGCCCAGGAGCGTAGGCGACCTCCGCCAAGTACCAGCTGCGGAACAGCGTCAACGTCCGGAACGGCGAGAAGACCACTCGGCCCACCCACAGGACGACCCCGAAGCAACCGCGGACGATGATGCCCAGGACCGACCAGATCGACGGGTGTTCCACGTGCAGGCCACGCCGCTGCATCGCCCGCTGCTGGATCTCCAGCACGATCGTGTCCGTGGTGCCCGCATACAGCAGGGCCGGACCCACCCACACGATCAGGTGCCCCACCCAGTCCAGCGCGGACGCATCGGCCGGCGGGGCGAACCGGGCGCCGTTCATCAAGACCGAGGCGGCGGCGCACAGGATGTTGCCGATCCGGGCCCGCAGCGGGCTGTCCCCGCGCATCGCCGTGGCCAGCGCGAGAAGAGCGAACACCGCGGCTGCGACGTCCCAGGAAGCGGCGGCCAGGTGATTGGCGATGCTCTGGTCTTCCGAGTCGCCCTTGATGGACTCGGTGTACCTGTGCTGCGCCTCGTAGGAGACGTACATCGTCATCGCCGACACCATGGCGATTCCGGTGAACGCGGCGGTGATGGCGGCGCCATAGCCCCAGTCGCGTGGCTTCCTGGGGGTGTTCGCGCGTTGCGCGAAAGGGTTCCAGGAGACGAACCTGTGTCTGCGGCTCTCGGTCAGGGGTTCGGCGTCCTGCGCTTGCGCAGCAGCAGCCGAATCCTCTCGTCGTAGCATGGTCATGCGAATCCTCTGTGGTTCGGCCCCGGCCGTGCGCTGGTTCTTTGCCGAGAGTGGCGCCGGTCGGGGTGTGGCAGTTCGGTCAGGCGTTGCGGTCGAGGTACTCCCGGAGCGCGGTCTCCACCACGTCCTGCACCCTCAAACCGTGCGAACCGGCGAACGCCTTGACGTCCCGCCGGGTCTGCTGTCGGACACGCGTGGAGAACGGTACGAAGTCGGTTTCTGCTTGTGGAGGCGCTGGCGCCGGCATCGAGGTGTCTCCTTGTTCTGAGTTGTCCTGGTGGTCTGGTGTCATGGGCGTCCTCGCTGATTGACGATGCTGTTGCCCTGAGACCTTACAACCATGTTTGCCTACTTTCATGAAATCATGTTTTCATGAAAACATGCAAGCATGCTTGCATGAAACCTTGCGAGAGTGCAAGGTGGAGATGCGGCCGGGGGCGACCCCGACCACATAAAGGCCCGGGGTCACTGGCGCTGCAACGCCTACCCCGGGCCCCGGAACCGACCTCGCTACAAGGAGATTCCTGTGACCAACCGTACCCCGACCCCGACCTCCGACCCGACGTCAACCACGCCCCCGCTCTCGCGAACCGAACGCGACATGCTCGCTCTCGCCGACGCCCTCGGCGTGAACCGCACCCCTCTGACCTCGGGGAGCTGACCATGTCCGCTCCCATCTGCCCCAAGTGCAAGACGCCGATGCAGTCCACCGGCTCCATCGGAGCCCGGGGCTACTACTGCCCCACACCGGAATGCACCGCCGTGAACGGCCCTCAGTACGTGCTCAACCACGCGCCGCGGGGCGCGCGCGGCCTGGTGGAGGATGCGGTGTGCGGTTACGTCATCAAGATCGCCCAGTGCGTCCGCTGCGGGATCCGTGTTGATTTCGGAGACAAGGAGGAGGCGAGGTACCACACCATGCCGGGAGGGTGCCGGCCGTAGCGTCTAGGCCGGAACGCGTGCGGGCCCAGCCGGGAAACTGGCTGGGCCTTGTCGTTCGTGGGCGATGTCGTTGGGGGCGCATGCCGAGCCTCAAGCCATGGATTGGCGATTAACGCCGTTAATCCGGTGAGTGGTTGTTGACCCTCCAGGAGTCACCCACAGCCTCACGGTGTGGCCTCAGCTGCTCTCGTTGCCTTCTCATGGCTTTGCACCAGGAGCATAATGAGGCGCATGACGATCTACACAGTGGCGGCATGGAAGGGCGGAGTCGGCAAATCGACCATCGCCTACGAGCTTGCCTGGCAGTTGGACGCGGTCCTGCTGGACTTGGACTTCGACGACGGTGGTGTGACCAAGTCCTGGGGATACAACTTCGAGGATCGAGTCAACGCCCCCCTGCTCGACGCGATCAGTTCGGGTAAGACCCCCCGCTTCTTGAACGGGCGCAACAAGCCTGACCTGCTACCGTCTCACCGCGACCTGGAGAGGGTCCAGCCGGACGTTGAGACCATGCAGGGTCTGATCAGGAAGTGGGCGGCTGACTGGGGGCGGGATATCGTCATCGACACTCATCCTGGTGGCCTTCCCCTGACGTACGCAGCCATGGGAGTCGCCAAGGTCACGGTGAGCCCTGTCACCTTCGGCCAGAAGGAGTTCAAGTCTCTTGAGGCCATGACTCGGGAGCTAGCTGACTACCCCATCCTCATCGTGCCGAACAAGACCCCGATCTCTCCCCCGCAATGGGCGATCAACCGGCTTGAAGCGATCGAAGCAGCTGGCTTTGACATCGCTGATCCTCTCCCCAACGAGACGTGGATCCCCAACCGCCAGATTCGCATCCCCATCACACGGGAGCCGGTACCCAAACGAGCCGAGCGTTTCGAGGAAGGAATCCTCGCCCTAGGCGAGAAAATCTTGAGCTATGAGTAGCGGACTGCGGAAACTCAAGAACCAGAGGGCAGAGCGACGCCAGGCACCTCCTCCGGACCACCCTCGGAAGACCTACACTCGGCCGCCGATCACGGTCCCGCTTGCCAAGCTCGCACCGAACCCCCACAACCCTCGGCAGACGATGACCGAGGTGGATGAACTGGCGCACAGCCTGCGCACGGTGGGCCAGAAGCAACCAGTGGTGGCGATGACGCGAGCCGCATATCTCGCCCTCATGCCCGAGGATGAAGCGGTCGTCGGGGATGCCGACCTGGTTGTGGTTGCTGGCTCTCGACGCTTGGCGGCTGCACACCATGCGTCGTTGCCTGAGCTGATCGTTCACGTTGATGACTCACCGGATAGCGCCGCCCTCATCTTGGAAGCGGCCATCGTTGAAAACATGCACCGTGTCGACCTGCACCCCTTGGAGGAGGCCCGTTCCCTAGAGCAACTCCGGGATCTCTTGGGCCTGAACCAGAAGGAACTGGCAGAGCGCCTAGGCCGCACCAGTGCGTTCATCTCCCAACGCCTGAGTCTCCTCAAGCTGGTGCCCGAACTCCAGACTGAGTTTCTTGCCGGCAGGGTGAAGGTCGAGCAGGCTCGTTCGCTGGCTCGGTACGACGCCGCAGATCAGTGGTCCCAGTGGGAGGCACTGATTAACGGCGTTAATGGGGAGGGTGGTGCCGAGGGGGACAGCCTTCCCGTGGCGAGGGTGCCTCAGCCGATTAACGCCGTTAATCCTGACGGGACAAGCAGCTCTCCGGGTGGCTTGGAGGTGGACCGGCACCGGGACGCCACGCAGGAGGGTGCTGAGGGCAGCCAACCACCCCTAGTGCAGCAAGCGACTAACGGCGTTAATGGGGAGGATGGTGCTGCCGAGGGGGACAACCTTCCCGTGGCGAGGGTGCCTCAGCCGATTAACGCCGTTAATCCGGAGGGGGAAAGCGACCGACCTCGGTACGAGCAGTTGACCTTGGAGCTGACGTGGGAACCCGAACAGATCGTAGATGAGCTGCACCAACGGCTCGGAGCCGACAAGTTCAATGAGTTGGCCACTGCGATCCTGGCCCGAGCCACGGTGCAGTAGTTGATCTTGAGTCACTGGGCTTCCCGTGAACGAGAGGACCAGTCTGCCCTGCAAGGCCCTTGCTTCGGCCCCTTGCCCCACCGGGCAGGGGGCCGAAGCATTCCCTAGCTTGCTGGAGCGAGGATCGAGCAGGCTCGTTCCACAGAGCAGTGGTCTCAGCGGGAGATGCTGATTAACGGCGTTAATCCGAACCTCCGATCTGAACGCTGGACCACACGGTTCGTTAGCGCCTTAAGCCATGGTGCTTGCCGCGGGAAGCTCCAGAGACGCTCGGATGGCATGGACCTTGGTCCTAGCGATAGTGGAGGCCACCGGGGTAGCCTGAGCCCACACATGCATCGGCCCCCTGCCATGTCGCCTTGGCAGGGGGCCGATTGCCGTCTTCTAGCGGGCGGAGGGAGCCGCTCGGAGGAATGCGGTCATCTCGTACAGGGACACGGACAGGCACAGCTGGTCGCGGTTCTTAGTGTCGCGCAGATGGGCGGAGTCCCCCGTCTGCGCGTACTCAACGCACTCCCCGCCCTGCGAGCTGTACGTGGACTTGCGGAAGTCCTCGTCGGGCGGAACGGGCATGCTGCTCATGCGTGATGTCCTTCTGCTAGTGCTCGGATGTTGCCAGCGCTCGGATGTACTCCCGGCTGTGGGCCGGGGAGAGCGCGATTCCCCGCAACGCGGCGAACCGGCGCGCGGCCTGCGCGACCACGGTTGGTTCGGCCACGATTTGGCTTCCAGCCATGGTTTCGACATATAGCACGGGCTCGGCATGCGGACCCTCCAAGTGCAGGATCGTGCAAGCCCCGTGCTGCGCGGGATGCGCACCGGCTGAGAACGGTAGCACCTGCACCGTTACGAACGGATCGTCCATCTGGCTCAGGATGTGCTTGTACTGCGCGGCCATTACCTCAGGTCCGCCAATCTGTCGACGGAGAGCCCCCTCATCGATGACGAACTGGGCAGCCAACGGGTGCTTTCGCCGGACCCGCTGGCGCTCCATCCGTGTGCGCAGCCACTCGTCCAGCACCGATGAGGGCTGTGGCGGCACAGTGCCCGCCAGGTCCGCCCGAGCGTAGTCCTCGGTCTGGAGCAGCGCAGGTACGACTTGGGCGTGGAACTGGTCCAGGGAGGTGGCCTGCCTTTCCAGTGGGACGTATCCGATCATCAGGCGACCGCGCTCGGGAACTCCGCGGCGCGGAAGCAGGGCCAGCAGTTCGCCTCTGGCCTCAAGGGCCTTGTCCAGTGCTTCCGCCAGCTTCCGTGTGGGTGGCTGACGCAGCCGTTCAACCTCTCCCACTGCCTGGCGGGAATACCCCGCGAGTTGGCCCAACTCGGTCTGGCTCAGCCCGGCGCTGACGCGTCGGGCCCTCAGCTCATCGGCGAAGCGCGACAACGCCAGCTCGTCCACAGCGGTCTTTTCACGTGCCATGCCGCAAGTATGACAAGTGAATGCCAGTTCTATGCCATGGCATGCTGTGATTGTGGCTGATTATGCGCCTGTCTGTAGCCTCCGCAGGCGCGAGGGGGGACGCTTCGGTTACGGCCCGTGTGGTGTCGGCCACGTGCACCACGGAGAAGGCGGGTCCGGGGATCAAAAAAGCCTCGGCGGCCGCGCGCTAGGCGGCCCCGAGGCTGGTCCTCACCGACACCTTTGCGAGAAGCGGTGAGTACATGAATGCTACCCGTTCGAGAACGTTCAACGTCAATGGCGGGATCCTCCCCGTCTCAGATGCCCCGTCCTGGTTGGACTTCACCGCCCAAGCGGTGACCGTGCTGTCGGGCCGCTTCAACACGGCCCCCGCCCACGCCCGCGCATGGATGAGCGAGACAGCCGCCGGGTGGGGAGCCGCACCGGACCCGATCGAGGCCGCGGCGATCATCGTGAGCGAGCTGGTCACCAACGCCCACAAGCACACCGACAGCGGCCGCGGCCTGATCGCCCTGCGGATGCTGGTGCGCCGCGCCGACCGGGCGGTGCGGATCGAGGTCCGCGACGCCGGCCTTCCCGGAGGCGCCCCTCCCGCCCTGGGCGCGGCCGCGACCGATGCCGCTGCCCTGGACGAGCACGGGCGCGGCCTTTTCCTGGTCGACGCCCTCAGCGATTCCTGGGGTGCCGAGCCGCACGCGGGATGGATGAGCCCACAGGGCGTGCTGTCCGCCGGCACAACGGTGTGGTCCCACCCCACCGGGCTGTACGCCGCATGACCGGCCACGCGACCCCGGAGCCCTCGCGCGGCGCCGGGGCGCGTGCCGTCCCCGACCGACCGAGCAAGGAAGAGCCACCGACGATGCTGACTCTGCCGGACGACAGGACATGGGGCGCGGACACGGTGCCCGTGCCGCCGGCGTTCTGGTCCCGCCCTGATGTGCGCCAGGCCCTGGAGGACCTGGACTTGGGTGCGGTGCTGGCGCTGGTGGAGCGCCATACCGGCCTGTCGCAGGCGGACATGGTGCGGCTGACGGGCATGTCGGCCTCGGAGGTGTCGCGGCACATCAACGGCCGCCGCCGTACGCGCAACATCGAGATCATCCGCGATGCCCTGGACGGGCTCGGCCTGCCGTCGGCGGCCGAGCGGGTGGACGCCATCGCCGCCCGGTCCCCGCAGGCCGAGGCCGGGGAGAGCGGTCTGCTGGAGTCCCTGGCGCGCGGCAGCGCCGGCCTGCTGCTCCAGGTCGAGCGGGACGCCGTCGGCGACTGGTCGGCGGCCGCGGTGGACGCGTATCTGCGCGGGGCGGCCGCCCGGTACCTCACCGTGCCGATCGGGGAGACCCTGTCCGACCTGGTGCGGATCGAGGACCACGTGACCGCGTGGCGGATCCGCAACCCGTCGCCGGCGCGGGCCCGGGAGGTGTGGGCGCTGGCCGGGTGGCATACGGCGCTGGCGGGGTGGGTGAGCGTGGACCAGGGCCGCCCCGACCAGGCCGCGGTGCACGCCCGAGCCGCGCAGGCGTGCGCGGAGTACAGCGGCCACGAGGGCGTGGCCGCGTGGGCGGCGGTGCTGCGCCGCACCATCGCGTACTGGGAGGCGCGCCGCCGGGACGGGGTGCGGTACGCGGCCACCGGCCTGGAGGCCGCCCAGCGGGTCGGCGGCGGGGCGCTGCTCATCACGCTCAGCGCCCTGGCCCAGGACCACGCCCACCTGGGCGAGGAGGACGCGGCCCTGGACCTGCTGGCCCAGGCCCGCCGGGTGTTGCACGCCGAGGCGACCCAGGACAGCGATCTGGCCGGGCCGCTGGCGTGCGGGCCCTCCCGGGCCTTCGGGTACCACGTGGAGACGCTGCTGGACCTGGACCGGCCGGCGGAGGCGGTGCGGGTCGCCGATGAGGGCTTGGAGGTCGCCGCCGACGTCATGGTCCGCAACCCGGGTTCGGAGCGGATGCTGGCCCTGCACCGGGCGTTGGGGCTGGCCCGGCTGGGGCGTGCGGAGGAGGCCATGGCCGCCGTCGCCCTGGTGTTGGAGACGCCCGCCGAGCAGCGGGCCACCCCGCTCAAGCTCCGGCTGCGCCAGGTCGTTCGCGCCTTGCCGTCGGGGGCGGAGACGGACACGCTGAGGGAGCGCACTGCCGCGTTCGTTCGTACGACCTGAGGGAGCCCGATGACGCTGACCGCCCCCGCACCCAGCACCGATGCGACCACCCGGGACCACTGGTGGGTGCGCCCCGGATGGGGGCCCACCACCAGTTGGTGGACCGTCCACGCCACGTTCGGCGGGCAGCCCGGTACCCCGGTGCTGCGCGCGGAGACGGCCCGGCTGCGGCCGCTGGTGGACCGCACCGGCTGGGATCTGATCCCGGACCGGTGGCTGCACCTGACCATGCAGGGGGTGGGCGATACCGCCCAGGTGGACGCTCAGCGGATCACCGCCGTGGCGGCGGCCGTGCGGCGGGCGGTGGCCGGCACCGGTCCCCTGGTGGTGGAGTTGGGGCCGGTGGCGGTGGACGCTGAGGGCATCAACCTGCCCGCCCGCGGGGAGGGCGCCCGCGCCCTGGACGCGGTGCGCGACCGGGTGAGGGAGGCGATCGGCGAGGTGGTGGGCGCCGACGGCGTCGAGGGCGGCCCCGAGTGGCGTCCGCACGTCTCGCTGGCCTACGCCAACACCACCGGCCTGCCGCTGGAGCCGGTGCGTGAGGACCTGGCCGCCGCCGGGGTGCCGGTGATGGTGGAGGTCGACCACCTGTCGCTCATCGCCCTGCGCCGGGACGGCCACCTGTACCGGTGGGACCGGGCCGAAGCGCTGCCCCTGGCCTGACCCGCCACCGCCGACGGCCCCGACCGGATCTGTCTCCGGCCGGGGCCGTACCCGTGTTTTCGGGGAACTTTTTTGCGGCGCGCACCCGCTGTGACCTGCATTGCCATTTGGCAACGGATCTGTTGACACCACGGCAATGCGCTGCCGGTGCCCGGTCCTGCACTGTGGCCGCATGACCACCCCAACGGCACCACCCCAGATGGCACCCCAGCTGGTGGCACACCAGAAGATCGAGGCCCTGGCCCCGCTCCTCACCGAGGCCCGCGCTGAACACGGCATGGGCGATCTCGTCCTGTTCGACACCGACGGTGTCGTGATCGCGTTCGCCGGCGGCGACGTCTCCCCCGTCGAGGGGCAGGCCCAGGCGCGGGCCGAGTCGCTGGCCGCGATCGGGCAGCGGCTGCTGGCCCTGTCGCGGGGGGCCGACCACATCAAGCGCGAGTTGGCGCAGCATCGGGTCGATCCGGCCGGGCCCGGCCCGGTGCGCGCCATGCCGGTGGCGGCGGAGGTCGCCGAGCTGATCACGATCAAGTACCGCACCCCTGAACCGCAGGAGGAGGGCGGGCGTGGCCAGGAGTGGCCGGTGGTCGTCTTCCCCATCGCCGGCACGCTCGGCCTGGTCGGCGACATCCCGCCCCGGCAGGAGGCCGCCGCGGGGACGCTGCCGCGGCTGGGGCACGCCCTGGCCACCCTGGCCGACGCGCTGCGCACGCACCCGGAGCTGCGGCCGCTGGTCGCGGGCGCCTCATGAAGCGCCACGCATCGGTGACCGCTCCCCTGTGGGTGGGCTCGCGGCCGATCGGTATCAGTACGGCCACCCCGGTCATGGCCGTCCCGGAGACACGCCTCCCGGGCGGGCTGGACGATGCGGCCCTGTGCGTGCTGTACGCCCTGCGCGGGCTGGGCCGGGTGGCCACCACCGTCGAGCTGGCGGCCCGCACCGCCGAACCCGTCGTGGCCGTCGCGGTGGCCCTGCACCGGCTGCGAGAGCGCGACCTGATCCGTGTGCTGCGCCCGGGATGGCTCCCCGACCGGCTCGCTGTCTGGACCGGCGCAGACGCGGTCGCCCCGGTGTGCGTGGACCTGGTGGTGCTGGTCGGCGCCGACCCCGGCCAGCCCCTGACGC
Source organism: Nocardiopsis changdeensis (assembly GCF_018316655.1). GTDB lineage: Bacteria > Actinomycetota > Actinomycetes > Streptosporangiales > Streptosporangiaceae > Nocardiopsis > Nocardiopsis changdeensis. Next base: position 71,389 of record NZ_CP074136.1, read on the forward strand.
GGGCGCTGGGGCAGATCACCGACACCGGGCCGTTGCCGGTGCAGACGCACCTGCCCGGGTCGATGTGGGTGGGCGTCTCTCCCACCTCTGCCCGCCACCAGGTCGTCGTGGTCGCCGTCGCCGGCCTGCACCCCGCCGATGCGCGCTGGAGTGAGCTGGCCTCGGCCGCCGCGGCCGCGGTGATCGTCGGCAACCCCACCGCCCCCACTCCCGGGGAACTGCCCGGGGCGCTGAGCGCCACCGGTATCCCCGTCGTCGCGATGACCGCCCCCCTGGAGGGACCCGACCCCGCTCCGGACGTGGTGCGCGCGACGTGGGGTCTGCCGGCGAACACCCCCGTGGTGGTCGGCGACCCCAGCCTTGCCCCCGACCTGTACACCGCCATCAACCACCTGGGAAAGCGCCCATGAACAACAACGCACACCAGCGCCCGCCGTCGGCGCTGATCGTCGGTACCGGCCGGTCCGTGCTCACCGCCGCCACCGCCCTGGCCCGCCACGGTTGGCGCGTGGACGTCATGTCGCGGCTGACCATCCCGGAGATCCTGGGCTCAGCGGCCGGCCTCACCCAGATCAGCCTGCCCACCACCCGCCAGTGGGAGCAGCACCTGGGGTTGGACCTGTGGGCGCACGACGCGCCCCCCGTGACGGCGGTGCGGCTGGTCCTGGACGACGGCACCGAGCCCGTGGAGATCATGGCCCCCCTGCCCGGGGAGGCGACCGCGATCGACTCCCGCCTGATCGGCGCCCGCTGGCTGGAGATGCTGGACGACGAGAACCGCAGCACCTTGCACATCAGCACCTGCCACGGCCAGGAGCTGGACATCCTCGCGGAGCGGTTCGACGCGACGGTGGTGGGCGGCGGTGAACGCAACCCGATGCGCAGCATGTTCCCCGTCGTGGGGGCGGCCTCGGGGGCCTCGGACCGCGTCGTGCTCCAAGCCCACATCCAGGGATGGGACTGGCTGGGGGACACCACGTGGACGGGGCGGGGCGAGCACTGGGCCATGGAGATGTGGAGCCTGCCCGGCGCGGAGGTGATGGTGATGCCGGTCGTGTCCATGGTTCCGCTCTCCCCGGAGCGGGTGAGCGCCCTGTCCTCGGCGTACATCGAGCGCGCCATCGCCGTCCCGACGATCGCCGGGGCCTGCGTGCAGGTGCTGGCTCGCCCCGGCGGCCCGCTGGACACCCTGCCGGTGGAGCGCCGCCCCCACTACGCGGGGGCGAACCCGGACGGGACACGCCTACCGGACCGGGTGCCCGCCACCTACCCGCCCGGGGCCATCTGGCAGCACATCCAGCACCTGGCCGCGGAGCGGGTGGACGCCGACCTCGGCGAGCGCCTGGCCGAGTGCACGCTCATCCCCGGCTCGGAACTGCTGGAGAGGGTGCAACCCCAGGTGCGCGACGCCGTCACGCTGACCGGCCGCGGCCGCCCCGTGGTGGGGATCGGCGGCATCACCCGCACCACCGAGCCCGCCAGCGGCCAGGGCGCGGCCGCCTCCACCCTGGCCGGGGTCAACCTCGCCGAGCTGCTCCACCGACAGTGGCTGTCCGGCGAGCCCCTGGACGAGCGGTTTTACCGCGAGGCCATGGCCACCTACGACCAGGACCACGGGCACCACACCGCCGGGTTCGGGGCGATGGTCAACGCCTACCACAACGACCACGACCCGTACCACGCCAAGGTGCGGGCCATGGTCGACGCGGTGCGGTCCAACCCGGAGCTGGCCACGCTGTGGGGCCAGGGCCTGGACCAGCCCGACCGCATGGCGCCCCTCATGGCCGGCTGAACCCGGCCCACCTCACCCCCCCGTTCCCCCCACCCCCTGTGGAGGCCCCCCATGTTTCAGCCCGCACCCCAGCCGGACCGTCGTCCGACGACCGATGACCATTTCATCCCCCAACCCGGTGCCGCCGCGGTGGCACCGCGCAGCCGCAGCAACCCCGCCCTGTACAACACCGCGACCCTGTCGGTGTACACCGTCCTGATCCACCTGCTGTCCCACCGGCCGCTGTGGGGCGTCGAGAACCAGCAGATCGAGGCCCTGTACGACCGCCACATGGCCGTCGACCACGTCGAGGTCGGCCCCGGCAACGGCCGGTTCCTCGTGCGGGCGCTGCGCCGGCGGCGCCGGGCGGGCCGGGAGCCGGTCACGCGCGTGGCCCTGCTGGACCTCAACCCCGCGGCCCTGGCCGTCACCGCCCGCAGGCTGCGCCGCCGCGGTGTACAGGTGGACCGCCACCTCACCGACGCCCTGGCCCCCTGGCCGGTCCCGGCGCCAACCCGGGAGGGGCGCAGCGTCGGGTGCGTGATGGTCACCCACACCCTGCCCGGTGAGGGGTTCGCGGCCAAGCGCGAGGCGTTCGCCCAGATGGTCCGCGCGGCGGGCGGCGGCGGGCGGCTGTTCGGGTGCGGGATCCTCGGCGAGGCCGACCCCGCCCCCATCTCCCGCGCCGGGGCCCGCATGAGGCGGCTCTACAACGGCCGCAAGAACATCTTCCACAACACCGGCGACACCGCCCAGGGGTTGGAGGACGTGCTCCGGCAGGTGTGCGGCCCCGCCGCCCACATCACCGTGCGCACCGTCGGCGCCGTCGTGGTGTGGGAGGTGGTGCTCCCGTGACCGGACACCCTGCGCACACCCCCGCCCTGGTCGGGATCGGCGCCCGCCTCCCCGGCCCGGGAGCGGGCGACACCGTCGGCCCCCACGGCATGTGGGAGGCACTCACCGGTGGGAAAACCGCGATCGGCCACTACCCGGCCGAGAGGTGGCAGGCCATGCAGGAGCTGCTGCACCCGGCCGACCGGGGCGGCGACCCGTGGCCCGCCGCCCTGATCACCTGGCCCCAGGCCGTCGACGCCACCGTGCTGGGGCTGCGCGCCTCGGACACCGCGCACCTGTCCCCCACGCAGGTCCTGGTGCTCCAGGTCGCCGCCGAGGCCCTGGCCGATGCCGGGATCCGCCCCGACACGCTGGCCGGGCCCCGCACCGGCATCTACCTCGGGGCCGCCTCCCCCGACGACGCCCTGAGGGTGTTCGCGGCCGGTGCGCAGCCCACCCTGTCGGAGCTGGCCGCGGGCGGCGCCGGGATGGTCGCCACCCCCGTCTCCCGGTGGCTGGACGCCCGCGGCCCCCTGGTCACCTACGACACGTCGTGCTCGGGCAGCCTGTACGCCCTGCACGCCGCCCGCCGGGATCTGGCCGACGGCACGGTCACCACCGCCATCGTCATCGGCGCCAGCTCCCTGACCCACCCGGTGCCCACCCGGGCGTTCCGCGCCGGCCCCGGCGTCCTGGCCGCCGACGGCGACGTGCGCCCGTTCGACGCCGACGCCCACGGGTACGTGCGCGGCGAGGCCGTGGTGGCCGCGGTGCTGCGCCCCTACGGCCAGGCCCGCGAGAGCCACGACCGCATCTATGCCCTCATCGAGCACACCGCCACCGGCTCGGATGGTCGATCCGCGGGGATGGGCATGCCGTCGGCCGACGCCCTGGCCGAGCTGATCGTCCGCACCCACACCGAGGCGGGCGTGCCCGCGGACCGGGTGCCGCTGGTCATCACCCACGGCCCCGGAACCAAGGCCGGCGCCCGCGCCGAGGCCCGCGCCCTGGCCCAGGCGTACCGGCGCGACCCGGGCGACCCGCTGTGGATCCACTCCGTCAAGGGGTTGTGGGGGCACGGCGAGGCCGCGGCAGGGCTCACCGGGCTGCTGGCCGGAGCGCTCATGCTTCACCACGGCGGATGGGTGCCGCCCACCGTCGGCCACCACCGGGCCCCCGACTGGCTGACCCGGTCCGGGCTGCGCGTGCCCACCGACCGCGTCAACCACCTCCCCCACGAGCCGCACCGGCGCCGGACCGGGGTGGTCGCGCTCGGGTTCAGCGGGGCGATCGCCTGCGCGCTCCTGGCAGGCGTCCCCCGGTCGGTGGCGCCGCGGCGGGGCACCCACCCCGGGCTGGGCGCGGCCGCGGTCCTGCCGGTGTCCGCGCGCACCCCCGAGCGGGTGCGCGCCGTGGCCGAGGTGGTCCCCGACGCGGTCCAGGTCCGCACTCCCCCGGCCCTGTCGCGGCTGGGCCACCACCTCACCCACCGCAGCACCCCGGACCTGGAGCACCGGGCGGCGGTGGTGGCCGTCGGCTCCACCGACACCACCGCCCCCGCCTGGCGGGCCCTGGCCCGGGGGGAGCACCACCCCGACCTGGTCGGCCCCCCGGCCCACCCCGGGCCGTGGCGGACGCTATGGGCCTTCGGCGGCCACGGCGCCGCGCACGACGGCATGGCGGCCGACCTGTACACCCGAGACCGGTTGTTCGCCGCGCACCTGGACCGGGCGTTGGAAGCGCTGGTGCCGTACACGTCCGGTCCCGCCTGGCGGCCCGGCCGCCCCCCGCGCGGGCTCGGCCAGGTCCAGCGCGCCACCTGGGCGGTCCAGGTCGCCATGGCCCACACCCTGATGGACCGGTGGGGGCTGGCCCCGGACGCGGTGGCCGGCCACTCCCTCGGTGAGGTCGCGGCCGCCACCGTCGCCGGCATCCTGTCCCTGTCGGACGGTGCCCTGCTGGTCAGCCGCCGCGCCGACCTGCTGGCCTCCCTGGCCCCGCTGGGCGGCATGGTCGCCGCCCGCGTGGACGCCGCCACCGCCCACGAGCTGGCCCAGGCCCACCAGGTCGACGTGGCCTGCCTTAACGCCCCCGACCAGAGCGTGTTCTCCGGCGCCAGCGAGCCGCTGCGCACCCTGACCGGAGACCTCACCGAACGCGGCATGGATCCGCGGCCGCTGCCCGGCTCACCGCCCGCGCACAGCCGCCACCTCACCGCCGAGGCCCTGGACGGTCTCGACCGGGCCCTGACCGGGCTGCGGCCCCGCCCCGGCACCCTGCCGCTGGTGTCCACCGTCACTGCCCGCCCGGCCGCCGGTGAGGACCTGCACCGCCGGTACTGGGCTGCCCAACTCGCCGCCCCGGTGCGGTGGGAGGAGACCGTGGTGGTGCACGCCCGCACCGGCCCGCTGCTGGTCACGGAGATCTCACCGCGTCCGGTACTGGTCCAGCCCACCACCCGGATCCGCGCCCGCCACGGCCAGGTGATCACCGCCGTCGCCGCCGGCGACCCCCAGGGCGAGCGCCGGGCGCTGGCCTTGGCGGCCGCCACCGCCTATACCCACCACCAGCCGATCCGGTGGCCGTACGTGCCCTGCGTACCGGTGGACTTGGCCCCCGCCCGGTGGGAGGCGCCGCCCGCGGACGCCGACCACTGGCCCGAGCGGGTCGCCCACCTGGACGGAGAAGCCCTGTACACCGCCCTGTCCCAGGTGGTCCTGGCGGCGGTGGCCGCTCTGGCTCCGGTCCCGGTGGGGGTGGGCGACTACCAACGGGACCTGGCTGATCTGGGATTGCACAGCATCGACCGCCTCAGCCTCCAGCACCGGCTGCTGCATCCGCTCCGGCCGCGCCCGCAGGACCTGCCAGAGCACGCGCCCACCATCGCCTCCATCACCCGCGGGCTGGTGCAGCTGGTGGCCGAGCGCCGCGACCGCGCCGACTGACGACCCTGTCCCAAGCCGGACGTTTCCGCCCCCCCTCCCCGGAAACGTCCCCCCTGCCCGGGGCGGCCGTCCCACTCCCACGGCCGCCCCGGGCAGGACCATCGGCCACCCCCACGGGCCCGCGCACCTCCCGAGCGCCAGGGCCCACCCGCCCCCGGGGAGCACGCGGGTCCTCCCCGGGGGCGCCCCGTTCAGCCCAGACCACGACCAAGGACGACAAGGACCGACCGTGAACGCCGCCGACCAGGCCACGCACACCGGGGACGACCTGAGCCAAGAGGCCGTGCAGCGCTACGAGCACGAGTACGCCCTCGCCCACCACGAGGCCGCCCATCCCACCCGCCAGTGGTACCCCGGCGGGCTGCCGGAGGTGTTCCAGACCCCCGTGTGGGCACACGCTCACGCGCAGGAATGCGGCCGCTACCCCACCGCCGCGATGGTGCGGGACACCGTGCGGATGCGCAAACTGCGGGTGTCGGTACTGCGCAACGTCCCCATCGGCCGCGAGCTGCTGGTGACCCTGTCCGGGCTGCTCACCGCCCCCATGTTCCTGGAGGCCCACGAGATCGCCGCCCAGCACGCGCAGACCATCGAACTGGCCGCCCTGCCCCATGTCCAGGTGCGCGTGGCCGACGAAGCGGTGCGCGTCGCGTACCCGGACGGGTTCGCCCTGCGTGACGGCCAGGTGTTCACCGACGGACCCGACGGCCCGGCCACTATCAGGGGCGCCGCCCGCGAGTACCACGCCCGGTTCAAGGAGCTGTGGAAGGACGCCGAGCCCTTCACCGCCCAGATGCTGGCGCCATGAAGCCCGGCGGCCGCCCGTCCTGCGGCCGCCGTCCCGGGCCGGAGCCCCGGCACCGCCCCTGGCCCGGCGGGGCCGGCCCCTTCCGGCCGGTGGTGCCGCCGTCCCTGCCCCAGCCCCCGGCAGCGGCACCACTCCCGCCCGGCCGGGGCCGCACCCACCGCCACACGGCCCCGGCCGCGCCCACCGTCCGCCTCACCCCGCCCAGGAAAGGAAGCATGACCCGCCGTGAACGCGACCCGCCTGCCGCGCCCTGAACGCCCCACCTATGCCGAAATCGAGCGCGCCCCCTGCCGCCGCGAAGATGTCGACCCCGAGCTGCATTTCCTGCCGGGAGCGGCCCAGAACCACGTCAAGGCCCTGTGCCGGGACTGCCCCGTGCGCGTCTGGTGCCTGGCCAAGGCCCTGAACGAGGGAATCGAGTTCGGGGTGTGGGGCGGCATGACCGAGCGCGAGCGCCGTGCCCTGCTGCGCCGCCGCGCGAACGTCCGCGACTGGTACGCGCTGCTCACAGCCGCCGAACAGGCCCACCACCGCGTGCTGGCCGGCGCCGGAGCGACGCCGTGACCGGGGACCGCCCCCACCCGACCTGTGGGACACCGACATCCCACCGCCCCAAGGAAGAAGGAACCGCGTGACATCGACCGTGCCGCGCGAGGTGACGTGGGTGACCACCAACCTCCAATCCGGACTGGACGCCGGCCGCCGCCTGGACCTGCTGCCGAAGATCCTGGAACCCACCCACTGCCCGGACCAGGACCCGCCGGCGGTACTGGGCATGTGCGAAGGGCGGTGGTGGCACAGGGCCGGGCGCGCCAAGGACGAGGTCGCGACCATCCTCACCCGCTTCTACGGGGTGCCCTATGAGGTCGACGTCGGCGGCATCGACCGCAGCGACGACCCGCCCGCGATCGCGTGGCGCACCGACTTGCTGCGCAGGCGCGGCTGGTCGGCGCCGCACACCGACCATCACACCCCCGGGCACAACACGGCCTGGTTCTCGTGGGCCGACGACCCCACCGACCGGATCGCCCTGCGGGTCCAGCTCGCCCACCTGCACTACGCCTCCGGGGACAAGAGGGCCATCGAGGCCCAGACGCTGCGCGCCCAGTTCGACCGGCGCCTGACGAACGTCCTGATGGGCGATTTCAACTGCGCCTTGGACGGTGCGCACGGCGGAGACCGCGACTGGATGCGGGTCCCTCCGGAAAAACGCGGCGAGAAGGGACGCCTGATCCAGGTTTCCACCGGCGTGTGGGTCTGGGGCAAGGACTCGCGGCCCTTCATCGAGCTTCTCGGCCCGTGGGATGAACGGGCCGGTGTGCGCCGCTCCGAACTGGGGCCCGGATACCGGGCCCTGGCCGAGGTCGATTGGGAGCAACGCGGCCGGCCCGCTGCCGGGTTGGCGCCGACCACCACCACCGACCAGGCGTTGCCGATCGACCACATCCTCGGCGACGACACCGTGGAGCTGGTGCGCGGCGGACACGAGGTGCACCTCAACTCCCACAGTGACCACGGTGTCGTCGTCGCCCGGACCCGCATCCATCCCCGCCCGGCCTGAGCCCCAATGACCTGAGACCCCCGCGCCCCTCCCCGGGGCACGGAACCCGCCGCCCTACTCGCCAGGGGCGGCACCCCCGCCCGCCTGCACCGGGCGGGGTCCTGCCTCCGCCGGTGTGGCGGAGGCACCCGCGGCCCCTGAGGGACCCCTCTCGGGGGCCGCTGCGCACCCCGCACCCCAGAGGAGGAGACACGATGCACTTCCCCGCCCCGGCCCGCGCCCAGGCCGCCGCCCGGCTGTTGATCCAGCGCGAAGTGAGCCGCCAGGAGGCCGCCGGGCCCGTCGACCACTGGACACCCACGGCGGTTCCCGACTACATGCAGACCCGCGAGTACGCCGCCGCCGTCCTGACCGCCACCGGCGCCTACACGGACGAGGAGGCCGCCCAGGCCCTCACCGACCGCATGGCGCGCGCCTCCCTCCTGCGCACCGTTCCCCACCCGCGCCGGATCCTGGTCACTCGCGCCGGCATGGACCGGGAGATCCTGCCGCAGCCCGCCATGGCACGCCAGTGGGCGCAACTGGCCGACCTTGCCCACCTGGACCACGTCGACCTGCGCGTGGTACCGGCCTACCATCCGGTGCACCCCGAGGGCTTCCAGATCCTGCACGGGGTCGACGGGGTCGGCTGTGTGGTGGTGGAGGGCCCCATGGGCGCCTACACGCCGCCAGGCGACCCGGCCGAGATCCTGGACGCTTACCAGGACCAGTTCGCCGACCTGTGGGAGGCGTCCGACCCCTACCCCGGATAGACCGGCGCGGCGGCCCCTGAGTTTCCAAGGGCCACCGCGGCGGGCCCGGCCCGGACGCTCACCCTGACCGCCGCGCTGCTCGCCCGTGACCCGTCCCACCCGCTCGCACCCACTACGGAGGACCCCATGCACGGCCGCCTGGCCGCACTCCTGGACACCATGGGCCCCGGCCACGCCCGCGTGGCCGCCCTGGCCACCGCCCACCCGGGCCCGACCCTGACCGCGGCCACCCTGGCCGCCCTGGCCGACACCACCGTGGCCACCGCCCGGGAGGTGCTGGCCACCCTGGTGGCCGCCGGGGCCGCCGACGAACGCGGCACCGCCACCGAACAGGCCCACGCCCGGTACGCGCTGGCCGGCCAGGCCCGCCCGGTCCTGGCCGCCCGGGCCGACCCCGACGATGTGGACAGGGCCCTGGACCGGCTGGCCGAGCACTACCGGCTGCGCGCCGCAGCAGCGGATGTGCAGCTCAACCCGTGGCGGTGGCGGGCCGACGAGGACGGCGCCGCCCGAGCCCACACCGCCCAGGACCAGAACGGCGGGCCGTGGTTCGCCGACGAGGGCGCGGCGCTGGGGTGGGTGGCCGCCGAGCTGGCCGACCTGGCCGCCCTGGCCACCCGCCTGGCCGAGGAAGGCCACCCGGCCCCGTGGTGGCTGGCCGACCACCTGGCCACTGCCCTGGTCGCCCTCAAACCCTGGGAGGTGATGGCCACGCTGTACCGGGCCGGGTTGGCCGCCGCCCAGGACGAGGGCCACCAGGTGGCCACCGCGCTCATGCTCCAGCGGGTGGCCACCATCACCGACGACCCCGATGCCCGCAAACGCCACCTGGACCGCGCCCTGATCCTCTACACCGCCGCCGGCCACCACCCCGGGATGGCCTCCGCGCTCCAGACCCTCGGCGACCACGCCGCCCAGACCCGGGACCTGGAGCGCGCCGGGGAGCTGTACCGGGAGTCGATCGACGCCCACCGCCACATCGGCCGCGCCCGCGGCGCGGCGATCAGCGAGCGCAAGCTCGGCGAGGCCCTGGCCCGCCAGGGCAGGCTGGTGGACGCGCTGGCACTGTTCACCCGCGCCCGCACCACCCTCACCGGCCTGCCCGATGCGGACCTGTACCAGGCGGGCAGGTGCACCCAGGCCGCAGCGGCCACCCTCCTGGACGGGGATCCCGACCCCGCCACCCTCAAGGCGACCGAGGACATGCTTCGCCGGTCCCTGGCCGACGCCGCCCGCGGCGGCCGCATCCACCAGCAGGCCGGGATGCACCACCAGCTGTCCCGGATCGCCGCCCGGCGCGGCGACACCGCCGCCGCGCGCGCCGAGCTGGTGCGGGCCCGGGAGCTGATGGAGGCCACCGGCCACCCCGACCTGGAGCAGATCACCCAGGACCTTCACGCCCTGGAGGACCCCCACCACGGGAAGGACGCCTCCCGGTGACCGTCGAGCGCGGCCCCGTCGTACACCAGCACCTGCTGATGCGCGCCCTGGTGGAGCTGCGCCACGCACGCGGCCTCACCCAGCAGCAGGTCGCCCGGGCTCTGGACTGGTCCCACGCCAAACTGATGCGTTACGAGGGCGGGCAGCAGGTCCTGCCCCAGTCCATGCTCGACGCCCTGCTGGTGGAGTACGGCGTGGCCGGAACCCCGCTGGCGCGGGAACTACGGGCCCTGGGCGCGGCCGCACGCAGGCCCGCCTGGTGGGCCCAGTTCCGTCGCCTGCTCACCCCCGACCAGCGCGCCTACATCGGTCTGGAGGCCGGCGCCGACACGATCCGCCACGCCGCCGCGACGGTGCTCCCCGACCTGCTCCAGACCCGCGCCTACGCCCGGTGCATCGCCGCGTGCCATGCCGACCCCGGCACCGTCGACACGCGGGTGGAGGTGGTGATGCGCCGCCAGGCGACGCTGGCCTCCCGCGCCCTCGGGCCGCGGCAGCGCTACCTGGTCAGCGAGGCGGCGTTGCGCCTCCACGTGGGGGTCACGGCCGACCCCGGCATCATGGTGCGCCAGCTCCACCACCTGGAGGAGGCGGCGGGCGCCCCCGAGGTGGAGATCCGCGTCATCCCCTACGGCCACGGCGAACACCTGGCGATGGTCCAGGGCCCTTTCGCCCTGGTGGGGTTCGGTGCCGATCTCGGCCTGGACGACGTGCTCTTCGCCCGGGCCGCAGACCGGAGCCTGCTCACGGACAAGCCCGCCGACACCAGGCGCCACACCGCCGTCTTCGAGGACGAGTGGGAACGCCTCGCGCTCCCCGCCGCCGCCTCGGTCCGCCTCATCCAAGACATCAGGACGTCCATGCTCCATGCGGCCCTTGCGTGACACAGAGCGGCGCGGCGGCCCCTGAGCTTCCAGGGTTGCCGCGCCGTTCCACACCGGGCGGACTACCCGGCCGCGGGCACCGGCAGCGGCCACCGGTCCGGGCTGTCGGGGGAGGCGTGCCACACCCACTGCTCACCAGCGGTGGCGGTGACGCCGAACGCCGACCAGTCCGGGCACCCCACACGCTCCCACCACGTGCACGCCTGTTCCACCAGGTCCCACAGGCGGCGCGGCCCGGCCTGCGCCACCCGGTGGCGGCCACGCGGGTCCGCCTCCAGCTCCACCTCCGCCCACGACCCGTCGGCGCCCTCCAGCGCCAGCAGCGCGGTGCCGTCGGCGGCCGTGGTGAGCACGGTGCTGGCGTCGGTTGTGGCGAGCTGGGCCAGGAACGCCCCGGCGGCGGCCTGCGGCCCGGCCCCGTGCACGGTGCCCGGATCCAGGGCCGTCCACCCCTGGTCGCCGTCGTCCTCCACCGCCCCGGCGCGCCGAGCGGGCACGGCGCTGCGGGCGGCCATGAACCCCGCCCACTGCGGCAGGAACCGGCCCTGGGCGGTGCCGTCCTTGACCTCCAGGCGCACCACCGCGCCGCCGGTGGCCCCGGCCAGGTTCACCAGGATGATCCCGCCCGGGGCCGCCTGGCCGATCCACGCCGGTGGGACGTGCGAGAAGGCCGCGGTCGCGATGATCCGGTCGAACGGCTCACGCTCGGGATGGCCGAGGTGGCCGTCTCCCGCCACGAGCACCGGGTGCAGCCCCTGGGAGGCCACCGCCGACCGGGCCGCGTCCACCAGGGCGGGCGAGATGTCGACGCTGGTCACCCGGTCACCGCCCACCAGGTGCGACAGCAGGGCGGCGTTGTAGCCGCTGCCCACCCCGATCTCCAGCACCCGCAGGCCCTCGTGCAGGTCCAGGGCGGCCAGGTGGCGGGCCATCAGGCTCGGCATCGTGGACGAGCTGGTCCACTGCCCCGTGCCGGTCCCGCCGGGCAGGGCGCGGCGGACCGGCTGCCCGCCGATCTCGATGATGAGGGTCTCATCGGCGTACACGTACCGGGCCCACTCGGCGCGCTGGGCGGGATCGGCGCCGTCGATGAGCCGGTACCGCACCCCCTGGCCGGTGTGCTCGAACGCGGCGAACACGGGCACGAACGCGCCGCGGTCCACCGCGGCGAACGCGTCGGCGAGCCGTGTGCCCGCAGCGAGTTCGCCCGCGTCGATCAGCGCGGCCGCCAGCCCCGCCGGCGTGCGCTCCTGTTCTGCCGTCATGGGGTCCCTTTCTCCAGGAGGGTCGCGATCGTTGCGGCGATGGGCAGCGCGCACGCCTGCGCGAGCCAGCCCCATTCGCCGTTGGGGTTGACCTCCAGCAGCGTCCACGACCCGTCCGGCGAGATCACGAAGTCCGCGGCGCCGTAGACCAGCCCGAAGGCGTGCATGTAGCGTCCCAGCCCGGCCCGCACCCGCGCAGGCACTTCCACCACCTCATAGGAGTGCGAGGCGTAGTCGCTGCGCCAGTCCACGTGCCCGGCCTGCGAGCCGACGCGGATCGCCACGGCGAACATGTGCCCGCCGACGATGACCACCCGCGCCTCATGGTCCTTGTCCACCCACTCCTGGAGGCAGTGCGCCGTCAGCGACAGCGCCGGGTCGCGCAGCTCCTCCAGGTCGCCCACGCGGGTGGCGTAGACGATGCGTGTGCGGCTCTCCTCCACGTGGAAGGCCCCGCCCAGGGGCTTGTACACCACCGGGCCCGGGCGGGCCCTGGCCCAGGCGTGCGCGCGCTCGGGGTCGCTGGTGATCAGCGTGGGCGGCACCGCCAGCCCGCACCGGGCCGCGGTGGTCAGCTGTACCGGTTTGTACTCGGCGGCGCTCATCGCGGCGGGCCGGTTCAGCCACAGGCAGTCCAGGGACAGCAGCACCCCGCCCAACCCCATCCGGGCCTCCCGGTAGGCCCACCGCTGTTCGGGCCCGGACATGCCCGGGGCCAGGGAGAACGGGGTGGGCCGCCGGTAGTACACCGACCGCACCGAGGCCAGGTCCACGGCGCGGTGCGCGTCGCGGACCGATCCCGCCCACACGGCCCCGCCCAGTTCGGCGTCCAGCACCGCACCGGCGGGGAAGTCCCCGGGGTCCAGGCGCACCACGGGCACGCCGGCTTCCTGGAGGTGGTGGACGACCGGGTCGGCGGTGCCGTCCTGACGGGAGGTCAGGACCAGCACCGCCCCCCGCACAGGCGCAGAGCCCCCCATCAGTCGGACGTGGTCTCTTCGCCCGACGGCGCCGACCCGTCCGGCGTCCCGGTGGTCTCCTTGGTGCCGCTGCCGCGCCGCCCCAGGGTGGGGGCGCCGGTGAGGCGGTCCACGCCCTGCTGGCGGTCGGGGTCGTAGACCACCATCGTGGCCTGCGCGGCGATCTGCGGGCGCAGCGGGGGCGTCACGGCCCACCGCAGCCCCCAGGGCCGCACCGCCGAGGGGCCGCCGGTGCTCGCCGCCTCGATCGCGGCCGCGGGGTCCAGGGGGAAGGCGTCGCCGGTGCGGGCGATGCAGGCGCGGGTCTCCCCGTCGGGGGACTCCAGCAACGCAGAGTGATCGGGCATGGGGGGTTCCTTCCAGGGAGGGGCCGCAGTGACGCGAGGGAAAGAAGGCTGTGGCGGTGCCGCCACCCCCCAAGATCACTACAGTCCGTTACGTTATGACCTAATGCATCATCGCGTCCTCACCCCCTATCCCCGCAATAGGTAATTACCTATCCTCGGGGGCAGGTCGCCCACCCCCGGGAGGAGACACCGCACATGCCACGCTGGGACGACATCGCCGCGGACCTCAGGCAGCGCATCACCGAAGGCGAGTTCGCCCCCGGCACGGCGCTGCCCCGGGAGAGCGACCTCATGGCCCACTACCAGGCCAGCCGCACCCCCGTCCGCCAGGCCGTGGCCGCCCTGGCGGAGGAGGGGCTCGTGGACAAGGTGCGCCGGCGCGGCACCCTCGTGCGCCCCGCACCCGACCACCAGGTCCTCACCCGCGCCCGGCGGGTGTTCCGCGATGAGATCGGCTACTACTTCGACCCCGTCGCCCAGCCCTGGCGAGCCCTCCAGACCCCGACGGTGGCCACCGCCCCCGCCCCGGCCGACATCGCCCGCCTCCTGGACGTGGCACCCGCGACGCCGGTCACCACCCGCACCCGCCTGATGGGCGACCCCCGGACCCGCACCCCCGTCCAGCTCGCCGTGTCCTACCTGCACCCCGACGCGGTCGCCGAACTGCCCGTGCTCGCCGCCCCCGACACCGGCCCCGGCGGCATCTACGACCGCCTCGAAGAGGCCGGGCACGGGCCGCTGGAGTGGGCCGAGACCATCACCGCCCGAGCCGCGACCGCCCAGGAGCGCCGAGCCCTGGAGCTGCGCGCGGGGGTGCCGGTGCTGCGCATCATCCGCACCACCCGCTCGGCCCGCGCCCGCGGCCCCGTGGTCGAGGTCAACGACACCCGCATGAGCGCCGACCGGTTCGCGATCGGCTACCCGCTGGAGCGCCCTCCCGCGCCCGCACCGGCCGACCGCTGAGACGGCCGCCGACCCGATCACCCCTCCCGCACCCAGGTACGGGACGGGCTCCCACCGCACCGCGCCCCCGCGGCGCCCCGGCACCGACAGGATGACCACCATGCCTTCCGCCCCCGCGTCCCCGGTCCGGGTCGGCACCGCCACCGACCAGGGCCCCAGGCCCTCCCAGTGCGACGCCGTCACCGTGACCCGCATACCCCTGTCCACCACGTGGGCGGCCGCCCTGGTGGACGGCTACGGCCCCCACCCCGACGTGCCCGCCGCAGCCCAGGGCGCCGCCCTGGCCGCGATCCGCTCGGCCCTGTCGGGCGGCTCGGCCCCCGCCGCCCTGGAGACCGCCGGGCGCACCCTCACCGGCCGCGACGCCGACGACTGGCCCGAGCCCGACGCCGTCGGCGCCGTGGCCGTCGGCGACGACCAGCGCGTATCCGTGGCCTGGACCGGCGACGTGCGCGCCTACGTCCTGGACCCCGACGGCCAGACCCTGCACCAACTCACCACCGACCACACCGAGGGCGCCCGGCTGCGCGCACTGGCCGCCGCCGGCGAACCCGTCGCCGAGGACCCCGCCGAGCACGACCACGTCGTCACGTCCACGCTGGGGCGCCTGGCGGCCGACCCCGCGAGCATGGGCACCGCCACCCACTCCGGCCCGTGGACGGCCGTGGTGCTCACCAGCGACGGCGTCCACGACGCCCTGGACCACGCCGAGCTGCACCGCATCGTGGCCGCGACCGCCGACCCGGCCCAGTGCGCGGCCGCCCTGGTCGCCGCAGCCCGCGCCGCGGACGCCCGGGCCGGCGCCCAGGCGGTGGACGACAACGCCACCGCCGCCGTCATCCGGCAGGGCTGACCCGGCGGCCGCCCCCGGAGCCGGGGCGCGGCCGCCCGCTCACGCCGTCGAGGCGGGCACGGGCGCCGGTGCGGCGGCGTGCGCGGCGATCCGGCGCCGCAGCAGCGCCCGCCGGTCCAGCGCCCCGGATCCACCACGGCGCCCCGGGGCCCACGTGGCCACGTCCACAGCACCGCGCCAGCGCGTCGCCCGCCCTCAGGCGTCGAGCCCGGCGAGCACCGGCTGCCCCTGGTCCGCGGAACCGGCCGGGCTCAGGGCCGCAGCCATCTCCACCAGCCGCTCCCGGACGGCGCGGCAGTCCCCCAACGCCCGGTGCCCCCCGCCCAGCGGCTGCCACGTGTAGTCGCGGTGGTAGTGGTCCCACTCCCCGTACCACTGCGCGTACCACTCCATCGCGCACTCCCAGCGCGCGGAGCGCTCCAGCGGGAGCCAGTACCGCTCCACCAGGTCGCGCGGCCGCGGACCCAACTCGGCGGCCGCCCGCACCACCTCCCGCCGCAGCACCGCCGTGTCGAACTCCGCGTTGTAGATGACCACGCGGCGCCCCCGCAGCACCTCCCACAGGCGCGCGGCGAGATCGGCGTAGACCGGGGCCCCGACCAGGTCCGCGGCACCGATCCCGTGCACGGCCTGCGCCCCGGGGTCGATCTCGGCGCGCGGGTCGACCACCGTGTCCAGCAGCACCCTGCCGCGCCGGTCGGTCACCGAGATCTCGACCAGGTACCCGCACAGGTCCGTGGTCTCGGTGTCCAGGAAGACCGTGGCCGGATCATCGAGCACCTCCCGAGCCCAAGCCGCCGCGTCCTGCCTGTCGGCGGCGAACTTGCGCGTCCAGGACTGCGCCACGCAGGTTGGGCACAGGCGCTTGGTCCGGGACAGCTCGCTGCGGTCGCCGGCCACCTTCCCGCACCCGGCGCAGGTGCGCGCCGCCAGCCTGCGCCGCTCGGCGGCCGCTTTCTGCGCCGCCGTCGGCTCCCGCTTGGGCACCGCCTCGCGCACGTCGTACAGGTACAGCCGGTCCCGGTCGCGCCGGAAGCGCACCACTCCGCGGATCGGGCCGCCGGGCCGCAGCGGCACCGGCCGGTCCGGGCCGGTCTCGGCGAGCTGGGCGCGGGTGAGCAGGTGCGCCGGCGCCTGCCCCCACCGGTACTCGGGAGCCGCCAGCACCTGGAGACCGGTGCGGATCGAGGCCCGCGACGCCCGAGCCCGTTCGACCGCCGCGGCCGACCACCGGGTCCCATCGACGTCCGCATGCCTGATCAGCCCCGACCGCACCGCCCGCCGCCACTCCCCCAGCGACAGCCCCGCCCGCGCGGCCGCCTGCCCGGGCCCGTAGTCCGCCCGCTCCGTGCTGCGCGTCTTGCCCACCATCGTGCCTCCCGTTCGTGGTCGATGTGCAGCCGACAGTAACCCCACCGCGAGTACATGACAAGCGGTTCAGCCGCACCGGAAAACCCGTCTCACCAGGGCTTTTGTGAGCCCCAACCGGTGTGATTAAGTCTTCAGACTTAATCTCAGAGGCCGTCGCGCACTGGTCGATGGCGGACCGCGGGCGGTGACCCCTCCCCGCGGTCCGGAGGATGAGGCGCACCCAGGGGCGGCGGGCCGTCAGCTCACCGTGACCGGGCCGTGCACGGTCTCCGGCAACCGGATCCGGCGCAGGGCGGCCCGGTAGACGTCGCCGGGGGTGAGCACTCCGGTGGCGAGCCGGTCGTACTCGGCCCAGGCGTCCGGATCGTCGCGGCGGTGCACCAGCTTGGGGTGGGCGTCGCGCCAGGCGATCAGCGCCGTGACCGCCGCGGCCGAGTGCTCCCAGCACCCGGCCACCGTGCGCTGCGGCAGGTCTGCCCGGACCCGGGCGTTGACCACCCCGCGCCAGGCCCGGCCCGGCTCCCCCGTCCCGGTACCGGGCCAGCGCGCCACCGGCACCATGTCCCGGTCCACCTCCGGCACCGGCCCGGCCAGCCATCCCCGCTCCCCCAGTTCCGCGACCAGGGCGTCCCCCACCAGGAGTTCCGCTTTGGGGCGGACCCCGCCGGCCACCACAGCGGCGGCGAACTCGCGGCGCACCCTGCGCCGCCGACGCAGCTCCGCAGGGGGGACATCGACGGGTTCATCGTCCGGGTCGGTCGGCCAGCCCTCCTCCTTCAGGTGGCGTTGCATCCGGGCGTCGACCAGGCGCCGCAGTCGGCGCCGCTCGGACTGCCAGGCCAGGCGGACCCGTTCGGCGTCGGATTCGGTGGTGCGGATCTTGATGGGACTGAACTCCATCCACGTATTTTTGCATGTCAAGAAGTCTTAAGACTTAAACGAACCGTTAAGGGGTTCTGCGGCCGCGTGTGATCTACGTCGTAAGATTTCTGGTTCTTTTCTGTCCGCCCCAAGGGGCGCGCGCGAAGTGCGGGGCCGATCGCCTGTCGGCTAGCCGGGGCCCGCGCATCAGTGAAACTATGGTACTATAGTGATTGTTGATGAGGAGATTGGCCTCTCGTCATCAACGCGATACGACCGCATCCGCAACGATTGGAGTGCGCCCTATGGCGCGTGCACGGATCACCCCCGCGCACCTCACCGCACATCTACAGCGCCTGCTCTGCTCGCTGGCCACACCCCGGCAGTGGGAAGACCTCATCACCGCGGCCGACCGCATCGGCCGCTACTCCCCCCGCAACCGGGCGATCATCCTCGCCCAGTACCCGAACGCCACCAGCCTGGCCGGCAGCTCCGCGTGGGCCGGGTACGGCCGCCGGATCATCGGCGGACAGCGCGGGCTGGGCGTACTGGCCGTCACCCGCTCCCCCGGCGGCGCACACACCCGCGCCGACCACGAGCAGGACGTGTTCGCGCCCGACCTGCGTCCGCCCCACGAGCAGGACACCCCGGCCCACCACCCCGAGCCCGCCCCCTACCGGGGCGAGAGCGGCGCGACCGTGGTCAAGGTCTGGGACGTGACCCAGACCGCCAAGGTCACCGACTGCGCGGCGTGCGGCCGGGCCGCCGAGGCGCCGTGCGCGCCGGGCTGTGGCGGCATCCCCGGGGCGCCCGCCGAGTCGGTGACCCCGGCCCAGTGGTGGCAGCTGGTCCAGGAGCTGCCCGAGGGGTTCGACCCCGAGCCGGTGTGGGCCGCGCTCAACGAGGTCGTCTTCCTGGTCTGAGAGGCCCCCAGGGGCGCGGGACCTCTCCCGCGCCCCGGCTTCGCCCTCCTACTGTCCGCCGTGTTCGGACACGGCCCCCTTCTTTGCTTACTTGGAGTGACCATATGTTCCATGGCGACCTGTACGACGGTTCCCAGATGCTGCCCCATCCCGCCGTCGGCCGCCGAGCCGTGGTGCGCACGGACTGGGACAGCGGCCGGGTGGAGTACTCCCTCCTCTCCGTCGGCACGTTCACCCTGATGCCCGTACTCGACTGCCCCGAGGGGTGGAGCGACCCGCACGGGCGCACCCTGCCCTGCAACCACGTCCGGCTGTACATGGGCACCGGCGGCCCCCACACCCGGCAGGAGAACCGCAAGCACACCCCCGCCGTGCACGGGTACGGGCTCACCGGCCCGCTCACGACCGACACCCGACCCGAGATGGGCGGCATCAGGGGAGAGAACCAGTTGGCGTTCTCGACCTGGCAGAGCCTGCCCTCCGCCACCCGTGAAGAGGCGGCGCGGATCGTCAAGGCGGTGGCCGCCCACTGGGGAGCACGCCCCGACCTGGACCGCATCAAGGCCGCCTACGCCCGCACCCAGGCCCCCCGCCTGGAGCGCCAGGCCCGCAAGCACGCGGAGAGGGCCCGCGCCCGGTTCGAGGCGGCCGCCCGCGAGCTGGCCGGTGCGCTCGCCGACGCACACCACCAGCAGCGCCTGGCCGACACCCGCAGCGCCGCGCAGGCGGCCCCGCTGATCAGCCCGGACGCCCCGGCCACGGCCGAGTACACCGTCCACGGCGAGCGCGAGCGCCTCACCGGCGAGTACGCGGTCAACGCGGTCACTGACGGCACCGGTCGGGTGGTCCACACCCCGGGGCGCGGGTGGGTCTGGCAGACCCTGGAGACGGTGGTGACCGCCGCCGGCCCCGAGGACGCCGCCCAGGTGGCGGCGGCGATGTTCCCGAGCTTTGACGAGCGGGAGCACGACGAGAGCGGCGAGGAGGACGAGGAGTAGCGGCCCCGCGCCGCCCCGGGGAGGGGCGCGGCCCCGCGCCCCTCCCCCCACCCTCACCCGATCCGAGGAGCACAAGGAGACTCCCGTGGACGACGCCAAGGCCCGCCGCAGAATCGACGCCCTGCTGGCCACCGCCCGCCACCCCAACACCTCCCCTGCCGTCGCACAGGCGTACCTGGCCAAAGCCGCTGAGCTGCGCATCCGCTACAACGTCGACCCCGACGCCGCCCACCACTGCCCCGGCACCGGGCCGGACACGAAGGACGCCGGTGTGTCCTGGTGGGATTTCCACGTCCCCGACACCGGCGGGCGCGGAGCGGCGTGCGCCGCCGGCCTGGCCTACGTCATCGACGCCTGCGGAGGCATGTCGGTGCGCGGACGGGCCCGCAGCGCGGGCGGCTACCAGGTGACGGTGGTCGCCGCCGAGGGTGCCATGGCCCTCATCCGCGAGCTGGTGCCGGTGGTCCTGGAGCAGATGCACCGCCGGGCCGTGGCCGAGTGCCGCCGCTGGCGCGCCGAGCGGTACGGCGGCGCCACCGACGCCGAGGCGCGCCGGTGGCGCGAGGACTACGTGCGCGCGTTCGGTTTCGGCCTGGCCGAGCAGATCAACACCGGCAACCGCGATCTGGTCGCCGAGGGCGAGGCCGGGCGGGCGGCCGGGATGGTGCTGGCCGCCGACCGGACGCGGGTGCAGGCCGCCTACCGGCGCCGGTACGGGGGACGGGTGCGCACCGTGCCCGCCCACGGGGCGCGCCACGCCCAGGCCCTGGAGGCCGGGCGGCGCGATGGCCGCACCAGTGCCCCCCACACCCGGTCCGGCGCCTGAGCCGGACCCGACAGAGAAACCGGTGCGGGCCCCGCACGGGGCCCGCACCCCGACCCGGAAGGAACACCCGGTACAGCAGGACACCGCGACGTTGACAGGACACATGCCCACGCCGGTCAACGCCTACAACGCCCCCACATCCCCGACGAGCCCCCGGCCCTGCCCGCGCCCGAGGGCGCCGGCCAGGGCACGGCCGACCTGCCGGTGCCCGGCAGGACCTACCGCGCCACCTACAGCACCGACTGGCAGGACGGCGGGCGCACCACCTACCAGGTGCAGGGGGTGGGGGCGTTCGAGCTGCGCGCCGACACGGTCTGCTGCGCATGCGGGAACGACGAGCAGGGCCGCCCCCGGCCGTGCCGTCACGTGGAGGTGATCTACGGGCGCGGGCCCCGCTACACGCCCCAGGGCCAGCGCCAGGACCTGCGGGACGACGACCACCGGGGGCGGTGCGGGAAGCACCCCACAAAGTGAAACTATGGTACTATAGCGTGTGTCGATAGGGGGGATTGGCCTCTTCCCGTCGACGCCGATACGACCGTCTACCAGGGAGTACTCCCACATGATGCTGACGACGATCACCAAAAACTGGCTTTCCGCCCTCGGGATCTCCGAGGACCAGGTGCACAAGACCGCGCATGCCCTCCACGCCCTGGAGCCCACCGATCTCACCGTCCTGGTCGAGGCCGCCCGCTCCCCCTTCCTGGGCGAGCTGGCCGAGGTCGACCCCGCCGGGCGGATCGGAGCCCCGCGCCCCATCAGTGCGGCCCTGGCCGCGTCGGGATGCGTGTTCGCCCGCACGCTGCACGAGGGCACCCGCCCGCGCGACCACCATTGGCTCTCCCACCTGGGGTGGCTAGTGGCCTTGTACGTCCAGCCCGGCGGCGGCGACTGGGCCATGAGGCCCGAGGCCGTGGACCTGGACAAGGCCCTCGCCGAGCGGCACAGCGCCCACACGGGCGAGTTCAGCCTCCAGCCCCTGGCCACGCTCGGGCTGCTGCTGCACCGCACCCGCGTGCAGCTGGGCCTGTTCCACCCCGGCAACGACGTCGAGTACTGGCTGCTGACCCGCATCACGCGGTCAGTGCTCTGCGAGGTCATCAACGCCAAAGTGCCGGGCTCACCCCTGACCGAAGGCGGCTACGACGACGCGGCCGCCGCGATGATCACCCAGGCCGTCATCCACGCCGAGAGCGACGACGACGCATTCGACCTCGCTGACCGGGCGCGCATGCCCGACGCCTACAACGCCCGGCAGCGGTACATCCGCTCGCACGTCCGGTCCTAGACCCCCGGGGCCGCCCCACCACGGGGCGGCCCCGGCCCGCCGCGTGCACGGGCCGGCCGACACCCGGGGCTCCCGCCAGGACGCATGCGGGCCCGCGGCCACCCCGCCCGGCCCAGAAGGCCGCCGAAACACGAAAAACCGGCCCGGACCCCCTTGCGGGGCCCGCCCCGGAGGGCGAGTTGGCCTTGTCCGGGCCGGTTCCGATACGACCGCCTCCGATCGGCGGGGCGCACAATGGGGCCACACCACCGGAAACGACTGGACACATAGTAACCGCGGCAAGGAGAACGCACACCATGAGCGACCACCAGGAGCCGACGCCGGACCAGGCCGACGCCGGACTGCTCACCCTGGAGGAGTGGGCGAACCGCTGCGGCTACAGCTACAGCCGCGCCTCCACCCTCGCGCGCGAGGAGGAGGACTTCCCCGACCCCGTCCGGTACCGGATGGTGCCCAAGCGGCGCGCGGACACGCCCCTGCCGCCGGGCACCGACCCCGACCAGGCGGTGACCCTGGATAGGTTCGCCGACCTGATCGGATCCTCCGCCAAGACCGTGCGCCGTGTGGTCACCACCCACTCCCGGCCGCTCCCGCCCCTGGCCGACCCCGCGGAGCGGACCGCGTGGCCCACCCAGGGGCACCGTGCGCTGGGCGCCCTCCTGGAGTGGTGGAACGCCCGCCCGGCCACCACCACGAAGGTCGCCCTGTACGACCCCGAGAAGCTGGCCCCGTTCGAGCCCCGCCGGCCCCGGCCTGTGCCTCCGCTGGAGAAGCTGGGCGTGGCCCCGGACGAGGAGGTGACGGCGAGCCGGTTCGCGTCCCTGATCGGCGTCGACTACAAAACGGTCGGCCAGTACCGGCAGCTCTCCCCCGAGAAGATGCCGCGCACGGCCGACGGCCGGCGCGTGCAGGACCTGGAGTACGGCGAGATCGCCCAGTTCCGGCTCGAGGACCTGTACCGGTGGTGGCAGAGCCGCCCCGGCAGCCGGCTGGGCGACCGCACGGGCCAGGGCGCGGGCAAGCGCCGGCGCCGCGGTGACCGCCCGGCGCCGGAGGGGATGACCCTGACCAGGTTCGCCAGACTCATCGAGGTGGATCCCGCGAAGATGCACCGGTACCGGCGCCGGCATGCCGGCTCGATGCCGGCCACGGTCGACGGACGCCGGGCGCAGGACCTCGCCAAGGGCGAACGCGCCTACTTCCCCGCCGAGGGACTGCACCAGTGGTGGCAGAACCTTCCCGAGGACGACGAGGGCGCCCACTAGTGTCGGCCGGCCCTTACCTGTGGCGGATCCCGCAGGGGTCAGGCGCTGAGCAGGAAGGTCGCCACCGCGTAGGCGGGGGCGTTGGCCAGCCGGTGCTCACCCTGTTCGTACCGCTGCGTGGTGCGCGGGTCGGCGTGGTCCATCGCCTCTTGCAGGTCCCACAGCGACACCCCGGCCGCCCGCGCCAGAGTCGCGTAGGTGGCGCGCAGCACATGCGGACGCACCTGCGCGGGGGCGCGCAGGCCCGCGGCGCGCGCGCACCGGGCCAGGATCCGCGTCACCTGGTCATCGGACAGGCGGCCGCCGTCGTTGGCCAGGAGCAGCGGCTCCCATGCCGCCACCGGCGCCACTGCCCGCCGGGCCGCGTGGTGGGCGTCCAGGTAGCCGAGAACGGCCGGTACCAGCGGTGCCGTGCGGCGCTTGTCGCCTTTGCCGGTGTAGGTGATGGTCCGGTGCGCCCCGTGCACCCCCAGGTCGCCGACGTCCATGGAGGTCAGCGTGGCCACACGGAACCCGCCCATCCCCAGCAGCGCGACCACCGCGGCGTCGCGCGGCCCCCACGCCGGGGCGGCGTCCTCGGCGGCCGCCAGCAGGTCCAGGTACTCGCTCTTGTCCAGGGCCCGGGTGGGCGCACTGGCCTTGGGGGGGCGCTTGACCGACGCGGCCGGGTTGTGCAGGCCCAGGTCCTCGCGGCCGTTCTCCGCCGCGTAGCCCACCGCGAAGGAGTAGAACGAGGACACCGAGGCCAGGCGCCGGGCCCGGGTCGAGGAGGCGTCCCCGGCGGCCTGCCGGGCGCGCGTCCAGGCGTCCACGTGCACGCGCCGCGCCGCCAGCACGTCCACGCCCAGGCCGTCGAGGAACCCCGCCCACATCTCCAGGTCCCGGGCGTACGCCTGCCGTGTATGGGGGGAGGGCTGTGCGAGCAGCCACGCCACCCGGATCCGGTCGGCCAGGCCGGGCTCCGGCGCCGCTTCGGGGCGGGCGGTGGGGATGGTGTGCGCGGGCAGGGGCTCCAGGGTCATGTCCCTGAGCCTACGGCCCGCGTGCCGTGTCGCGCCGTTCGCGCGGGTCATCGGCTTGCCCGCAGGGGCGGTTGAAGATTTCCGACCGGAATTGAGGCAGGAGGCGGGCGGGTCGCCCGTCGGGCTCCGTCGGGTGGCGCTGCGCCGCCCCTTGGCCCAGGGGTGTGTCCTTCCTGGTCGCGGGGGGTGCTCGGAATTCCTTGCGGTTTTTCCGCGAAAAGCCCCCCGAGAAGAGTACGACGGTGTACTCTTGGAGTGTTGATTACAACGATGTACACATTGAGAGGGGGGCCGTTGTCCACCCAGACCGAGCCCAGTGCGCAGGTCAGAGACGCGCTCGGTGACCGTGTCCGCAGAGTCCAGGCCAGCGGGCAGACGCTCACACTGACCGTGGACGGCCGCGCCGACAGCGCTCTCGTGACGCTGGAGATGCTCACCGCCACCGGGCTGGCCCCGGTCGGGGCGTGGGGCATCCGCCAGGCCCGCGAGGAGTGGGCGCAGCTGCGCACCGCGGCCGCCGAACAGGGCCCGCAGATCATCACCGACCGGGGCACGCCCGTGGTCGCGCTCGTCTCGGCCGAGCACGCGCGCCTCATCGCCCAGGGCCTGCCCGTCCTGGAAGCGGCAGAGCTGCGCTTCGACGGGCACCAGATCACCGACCAGGACGGGCGCATCATCGCGCCCGGCACCTACAGCTACGTCGGGGGCGTACTCCACGTGCCCGCACCCGATGCCGACGGGGACGGCCATGACCGGTGACCTTCCCCGATACGCCGCGGGGCGGTACGGCCCGGAGCGGCGACCGGGGCGCTGCGAGCAGGCGGGCGCCCGCCTGCCCGGAGGCCACCACGGCACCGTCGCCACTCACGCCGAGCACCACAGGGAGCGCACCATGACCAGGACCGTCACCGTCATCGCCCACCGGACCCTGGAGGAGGTCACCCGCGAGTGGGAGCCCGTCCTGCACGGCCCTTCCCCCATCGAGGCGTACCAGACCTTCACCACCCGGGACTCCCGGAAACGGCGCCTGGTCCTGGAGCGCGTGGACGCCGGGCCCGGCCACGCCGGGCACCGGTGGGAGCTGGTCCACGCCGCCCCCGAGGACGCCGACCTGGACGAGAAGCTCGCGGCGCGGCGCACCCGTAACGACCTCCAGGGCTCCGCCACCCTCGAGGCCGCGCTGGTCGAGGCGACCCGGTACCTGCACGAGCACCCGGCCGGGCCGGACACCGCCCCGGCGCCCACCTACCCCGACACCGAGACCTACACCTGCACCCAGTGGGTTCCGGTGCTGCGCGAGGAGGTCACCGTGGCGTGGACCCGCACCCAGGGCACGTGGGAGGCCGAGGTTGACGGCCGCGCCTGGACGGCGCACGTGGACCGCACCGACTCCCGCAGCGGGCGCCGGGTGTGGGCCTACGGCACCGGCCCCGACGGCCGCGCCGAGTACGAGGCCGGCCCGCACGAGGAGGCCCACCAGGTGCTCACGCACCTGGCGTGGGAGATCGCGATCCGGGACCGGGTGGAGGCCCACCACCGGGCCGCCCCCAACACCCGACCCGCTCCCGCGCTCCGCCCGCGCGGGGTGCCGCTCCGCGCCGCGTCCCACCGCAGAGGAGTCGATGCGCCAGGGAATGCCGATACGGCTGAGCACCGCAGGCTGCAAGCCGCGCTGAACGACCGGGCCGAGTACCTGAACTCTACTGTCGGGTACGGCCACTGGGCGGCGTTCAAGTCGGTGACCGGGTGGGGCGGGTCCGTCGAAGAGTATGTGGCCGACGCCCTCCGAGGCCAAGTCGATGTCGATGTCGAGGTGGTCGCGGCCGACTTCCGGGCTGCGCTCAACAAGACCCTCCCCGAAGGCGTGTCCCTCCAAAACAACGAGTTCTACGGCCCCAGCTCCGAACGCCCACCGTGGAACGCCGACGTCTTGAGGGCCGCGATCGACGCGGTGGACTTCTGGGGGATCGTCGCCGAACACGACAACTCCTGACCCACCCCTGCTCCCCGCCCCCGCGGGGATACCGCCCTGGGCGGAAGACAATCCCACAAGCAGAAAGGCCACCATGGAACTCCAGCAGCGCCGCCGAGCGCGAGCCCGCGCCCTCATCGACACCCAGCTTGCCGACTACGCCGGCACGTACACCGTCACCGAGGACACCGACGGTGAGACCCTTCTCGTGCACCCCACCGTGGACTGGGACCAGATCACGGAAGCACGGTGGGAGGAGGTCATGAGGATGCGGTCGGCACTGAACCGCTCACACGAGCTGATCATCGACCGCCGGATCGGTGAGGTCGACCTGGGCCCCATGGTGGTGCGCCTGGGCGCCCTGTACGAGCAGGCGGAGAAGATCGCAGGCTTCGGTGTCCACGCCCGCGCGGCCGAGTACCCCGTCCTGCTGCCGAGCGACAGTCGGCCCAGCCCCAAGGCCCTGGCCGCCGTGCATGCCTGGGAGGCCCAGCAGGGCGCCGAGCACGGGACCGTGAAGCTGCTCCTGATGGAGGCCCACCTGCCTCCGAACCTCTCGAAGTTCCATGCGGTGGGGTGGGACACCAGCGTCTCCGACGGCCCGGGGGCCCCGTGGGTGCTGGCACCGCTGGCCTACCTGGCCGCAAACGCCACCTCCTGAGAGCGCAAGCCCCGCGCATTGCGGGGATGCCGCCCACCCGGGCGGACCCGAACCTCCAGGAGGATCACCGTGCAGCACCAGATAACGTTCGCGGCCGACACCCGCGAGTTCGTGGAGATCGACCGGACCGTCACCGACTCGGGCGCCGTGCTCATCACCAAGTCGTCCCTGGTCGGGCTGACCGAGACCGGCCAGCCGGAGCGCTACCACAACGAGCGCACCGGCAGGTCCTTCGACCTGCACGTCTACGCCGACGCCAGCGGGGAGCGGTGGCACGTCGCCACCATGGTCACGGACGAGGCGATGAAGCCGTTCGGAGGCGTCACCGGTCGGGAGGTCTGGCAGGTCCCCGCCCGGGAGTGGAGCTACGGCTACAGCTCACGGCACAACTTCCGCACCCGCCGCGAACTGCTGGCCCACCTGGGAGACGAGGACGCGCGGAAAGCCTGCTGGGAGCAGCTCGACACCACCATGAAGGACGCCGCCGCGGCGGCAGCCGCGGCCGGGGGGCGGGTGGAGTACGCCGAGCACCGGGAAGAGCCCGCGCTACTGGACCGGGCGGCGTACACGGCCGCGTGCGAGCGGGTCGGGCTCGTCCCCGGCACCGAGGACGAGATCCGCGCCTACCGGGGCCTGGCCGACCGGTGGCCCATGTTCGAGTACAGCGTGGACCACATCGTGTGGACGCAGCTGTCCCGGGCCTACGCCCAGTGGCTGGCGCAGCAGGACGACCGCCAGGCGCAGCGCCGCCTGGAGCAGGCCACCGCCGCCCACCCGGGCGACGCCTACAGCAGGGAGCAGTTCGAAGCCGCGTCCCGTGCCGCCGGGTACGAGGAGCCGCTGCCTGACGAGCGGGTCTCGATGATCTTGAACCCCTACTGCCTGACCCAGTGGGAGGAGGACCCGGTGCTGCTCGCGCTCGCGAAGCGCCGCGGCCGCGGCATGGTCGCCGAGGCCGAGCAGGAGGGTCGGCGCTGCGACGAGTGCGGGACCCTCATCGTCGGGAGCGGCCACGCGGCCAGTCTCGGGCTGGCGTGCGACTTCGAGTGCATGCACGCGATGTCGGCCCGTCCCGGCCGGTACGCCACCCGGCACGGCAGCTGACCACCAGACACCTTGCCCCGCCTGCGCGGGGATGCCGCCCACCACGGGCGGGACCGACCCTCGAAGGAGAGAAAACCATGCCCGACTTGACCAGCGCCGACATCCGCGCCCTGCTCGGCTCCCGCGTCGAATCCCCGGTGCTGTACATCGATGAGGCCGGCGACCTCGCCGTGGGCCCCGCGGCCGAGGTCTGGCACCGCCGGGTGGTGTCCACCCAGGTGGCGATGAAGGATTCACTTCTTCCGCCGCACAGTGGTGAGCTGACCGACGACGACATCGAGGAGCTGCTTCCCCATCTCCAGAGCGATGTCGACCAGACCGCCGAGGCCCTGGACTCCTGACCCCTCACCGGAACCGCACTCGCGGGGCCGGGTGCGCCCGGCCCCTGGAACGGAACAACGACGCCATGTCCACGACTTCCCGGCTTCCCGCCGAGCTGCGAGAGCACTACTGGATCGGTGTGCACTACCAGCGCCAGCCCCGCGTCAGCGGCATCAACCCGCCCATCCAGACCGCTTTGATCAAGCCCGTGCGGGAACCGGGGTACTACCCCGTGCTCTACCACCTGCGCGAAGGCCGCAAGGGGGACGGCGTGGTCATCCGGTGGGGGGAACGCATCCCCACCGACCGGGTCCCCGACAACGTGCACGCCGAACTGGTGGCCTTCGCCATCGACCATGACGTGCGCTGGCAGGAGCGCGAGGCCGAGCGGGCTCGGTCCGCCGCCGAGTACCAGGCCCTGCTTGACAAGGAGATCGCTGAAGAGGAGGCGAAGAGGGCCGCCCGCGCCGCCGCCGACAGCCGCCCGGTGTGCGGGATTCGCGCCCCCCACTGCGGGAACTGCGGGCGCCGGATCCACGGCGGCGGCATGGCCGCGTCCCTGGGCCTGGCCTGCGGCCCCGACTGCTTCGACGACATGGACAACGAACTCGGCGGGCACGACGAGGAGTACCAGCACCCCGGATAGGGGCGCACCGGCAGGGCGCGCGTGTAGAGTGCCTGCCATATCCGGCCCCTGACGCGAACGAGAACCCCTCCCCCATCGGCCCCGCACCCGCGGGGATGCACACCGGTCCGGGCCGCTGCGCCCAGGCCCCCCTTTTTTCCTCCCGCGCTCGCGGGAACGGCCCCCCTCTTCCGGGGGCGAGACCGCCGCGCCCGCACCCCTGTACGCGGGTCGCGGCTCCCTGACGAGCGAGGAGTCCCCTATGCCCGACCTTGGGTTGAACCTGTTCCGCGATCCGTGGATCCCCGTGGTCTACGCCGACGGCACCCGGACCGAGGTCGGTGTGCGCACTGCCCTGGCCGACGCCGACCGCATCGCGGCCCTGGCCGCCGAGAACCCCACCGTGGACATCGCCTTGTACCGGCTGCTGCTGGCCGTGGCCCACCGCCTGGCCGGCCCGGTCGACTCCCGGCACTGGCCCGCCCTGTGGGAGTCGGGCCTGCCCCTGGAGGACCTGGAGGAGATCGGGCGGGGCCGGTGGGAACTGCTGCCCGCCGACGGGGAGCCCGGCTTCGCTCAGGATCCCGTGCAGCGGCCCGAGCCCGCCCCGGTGGCGTCCCTGACCGCCCTGGCCGACCGCGGCGCCGGCGCCGGGTTCCTGTGGCGCATGCCCCCGGAGCTGAGCCTGTCCGAGGCGGCCCGGTGGCTGCTGTGGTGCCACGCCTGGGACACCGGCGGCATCCGCGCCGCCCACGAACGCGGGATCGACCGGGGGGTGCCGGTCGGCCCGGCGGCCGCCCTCCCCCACACCCGGCTGGTCGGCACCCCCCTCGCCCAGACCCTGCTGCTGAACCTGGCCCCCGGCCCCCAGGGGCCGGCCGGGCAGGGCTGGTGGGAGCGCACCACCCCGGTGGCGGGGCGCCGCCGCGGCCGCACCCCGGAGGGGATGGTGGACCTGTTGTGCTGGCCCGCCCGCCGCATCCGCCTGCTGCCCGACGCCGACGGCCTGGTGCGCCGGGTGTACATCACCGGCGGCGACGACCTCAGGGTGCCCGGCGACCCCGCGCACGGCGCCGACCAGTGCTTCCAGGACGCCTACAGGCTGGTGCTGCCCCGATCACTGGAGGCCACCGTCCCCGGCCTGGTCGCCCCGGCCAAGAGCCGCACCACACCTCCGTCGACCCCAACGGTCATCGACTGGTTCGCCGACCGCCACCACGTCCTGGACCGGGTGCAGGTCGAGACCACCACCCTGGCCACCGACCGGCACCGGTCCGTCATCTACGACATCCACGACCGCACCTGGACGCTGCCCGCCGCCGCCCTGGTCCCGGGCACCGCCGCCCACGCCCGCCTGGCCCGGGTACGGGACATGGTCGCCCTCGCCGACAGCGCGGTGCGCGCCGCCGCGACCGCGACCGTTCCCAGCCGCGCCGCCCGCGCCAAGGAGCGAGTGGCCGACCTGGTGGCCCGCGCCCGCCATGAGTGGTCCGGGGACCTGGCCCCCGAACTCGCCGACCTGGACACCGACGCAGGAATGGAACAGTGCCGCGAGGCGCTGGCGGACGTGGTGGCACGGCATGTCGACCGGGCGGACAGGCGCCTGCGCAGCAACCCCGGGCGGCTGGCGGAGGGAGCGCCAGCGCTGTCCAAGGCCCGTGCGTTGAGCCACCGCCTCTCCCAGCCCGGCCCCGCAGAGCCCGCGGAAGCCGCCCTTTGAGTTGCGTCGCCTCCCGTGAACGCCGGACACGGCGACCGGGAGCCTGGTACCGTGGCATCAGCAAGCCGCCCCGCGCACGCGGGGGTAGTCCCTAAGGGGCCGGCTTGCCAGGGTGAAAGCCCGCCAAATCCTTGCGCACGCAGGGGAAACACCCCTCCTTCGGGAGGGGTTTTTGCTGTCCGGGCCGACGGCTCCGCCGGGGACGCGCGCGGGCGTCGAAACCCCCGCCCACCCGCTGCGCAGTCCGACACGTCCTGATCGTGGGAAGTGCCCGCGCGGTCCGTCCGCCACGGGTTCCTGGACACCGCCCTCCGGGCCATCACCGGACATGGTGGCCCGCCGTCGGCTCCAGCCGTGAACTCCTTCCCCGGCTTGTAGACTCCAGCCTCACGACCCCGCACCTGGCGGGGATGACCCTTGGTACGGACACTGCTCCCACGGGTCCCCGCACCTCGCGGGGGAGACGGCCCCTCCTTCGGGAGGGGTTTTCGCTTGTCCGCACCCCGCAGGCGTTCCCGTGGAACGCGCGGCCCCGGGCGCCGGCGGGCGGGCTCCGCGCCCGACCCGCAGCCTTCCCAGGGCCGGGTTCACTGTCTGCGGCGTGTTTTCCCAGTTCACGGGAGTCCGGGGAATTCCCCGGCAGTTTTTTCTCGAAAAGCACCCACGGATGAGTACAGCGGTGTACTCTTGAGTTGTTGATTACGACGCTGTACTCATTGAGGAGGTTTCCGGTGGCCCTGCACAACACCCCCGTCCAGTTGGACACCCCCACGCTGGTCGACCAGCGGCCGCGCGAGCGGTTCGCCGACGCCGCCACCCGCCCCGACCCCCAGGTCCGAGACCGCGCCCAGGCGATGGTCGTCATGGAGGTGTGGGACGCCGCCCTCGGCCCCGACCCCGCCCCCATCGCCGCCGACACGCTCGGCATCACCCCGGAGCGGGTCGACCAGCTCAAGCAGGTCGGCCAGGACTGGCTGTGGCAGGCCGTGGTGAACCCGCCGATCGAGGTCCTGGTCGGCGGCCGCCGCACCGAGCTGGCCGAGGCCCTGGAGGACGAGGACATGGGCGCTTTGGCCGACCGGATCCGCCGCCAGCGCTTGGGTGACGGCCAGTACGTGGCCCTGACCCTGCGGGAGCTGGACTCCATCCGCCCGGTCGTGGAGGCGATCCCCGAGATGTACGCCGTCCGGGACCGGCTGGTGCCGCTGGTCCGGTCCGCCTGGTGGGACGCCGCCGCCGAGCAGCACCGGCGTTTCCACGCCGACCGGGCCGCCATGGACCAGGCGACGAGCCCCCGGGCGTGGGCGGACCTGTACGGCTACCAGCGGGCGTGCACCGCCCTGGAACAGGTGCTCGCCCACGGCAAGAAGCCGTACCCCGCCCCCTACCTGGGCGACGGCTCCGAGACGGTTGCCACGGCCGACCGGCTCGGCGAGCTGGACAGGGCCGTGCGGAAGCAGGAGCACCGTTTCATGACGTCGAAGGAACGGGACCGCGCCGACGGATGGGTGATGCCCCGGGACACCCGGGAGGCACTGGATGCCCGCCCCGGCACCTGGCGGTGGGGCCAGGCCAGCGCCTGACCGCGCACCCGCGGGCGTGTCCGAGACGCCCGCCACAGTAGTGAGAACCGTGTCCCGCCCTGGTGAGGAGGGCGGGCCACGGCCCCAGAACCAGGCGCGGCCGGGACAACACCAGATGAGGAGACAACCCCATGACCAGTGACAACGACGCCCCCACGATGCTGATCAGCTGCGGTAGCGGCGGTGCGGCCTGGCCCGAGCAGACGCGCCCCCGCACCGGCCGACCCCGGCGCGAGACCTGGTACGCCGACCAGGCCCCCGAGGGGTTCGCCGCGGACCAGGTCCCGGGCGGGCACACCACCAGCAGCGGACTCATCAGCGGCATCGTCGTCCCCGTCGACGTGCAGGAGCGGTACTACGCCGAGGACGGATTGTCGCTCGGTGTGGGCGCCGACGAGGGTTATGTCTGGACCGTGACGGTCCGGCCGGCCGCCGCCGAGGAGGCCGCGCCGCTGGTGGAGGCCGAGCAGCGCCGGGGCAGGCAAGCCCACGTCGCCGCCCGGCTGGTGCACCTGCTGGACTGGCGTTACGGCGGCCGCCAGCCCGACGCCTTCCACTACGACGGTGACACGGGTTCGAGCCCGGCCACCGCCGTGCCGGTCCCCATGGCCCCCCGCTACGACACCGCCGGCCTGCACCGGGAGCTGCTCATCGACCGCCGGTCCGGTGTGCTGTGGACGCTCGCCTACAACGGCGGCGACGGAGACGACTGGACACAGTCCACGTGGGGGTCGTGGATCGCCATCGGCCACCCCCTCACCCCCGACCGGGAACGCCTGGTCCAGGACCTCACCGACCTGTACGCCGACGATGACGACTGGCGCCACCAGGGCGTCGCCGCCGACGGGCAGCGGGCGCTGCTGGAGGCCGGATGGACCCTGCCCGCCCTGCGGCAGCGGCTCCAGACCATGCAGGTGGTGGACGCCGCCGACGTGGCGGCCCTGCTGGAGCGCACCCCGCAGGAGTGGAAAGAGGCGGGGTGGCCCTGGCAGTGGCCGCACGGCGGATACCAGCTGCGCGGGCACTGGCGGGTCACCGAGGCCGCCGCCCTGGCCGCGGCCGGGATGGACTACCCGCGGGCCAAGGCCCTGCGCGAGCACGGCGGGCACACCACCGTGGCCGCCACGCTCGCGGCCCGCCCCCCGCACGTGCCCGAGGGCACCCGCGTCAAGCTCACCCACCCGAACCCCCGCTACCCCGAGGACACGGCGCCGGTGTGGGCGGGCTCGGCGGAGGAGATGCGCACCTACCTGGAGCACAACGCGGACCGGTGGGACTGGCTGGTCTCTGCCGAGACCGGGCCGCGGGCGGTGCACCACGAAGGAGGAGGGGACCAGGGGTGGACGCTGTGGGACGACCACAGCATCACCCGCGGGGCGTGGGTCATCTGCCCGATCGGGCACGGATTCACCCGCCCCAGGGACCTGACGGCTCCCGCGCGCGCGGCGGTGGAGCTGTTCGTGGCCGCCGACCGGATCGGCCGCTCCGAGCAGTGGGTGCCGCTGCTGGAGGCGGTGGAGCACGACCGCACGCCGATGCGGGATGCGGTCCTGAACCGGGCCGCCCCCTCCCCCTTCGGGGACGGGTGCATGGCCCAGGTGACCGAGCACCGATTCCTGGTCCGCCGCGGCGACGGCACCGAGCACACCGTCACCTGGTGGGAGGCCACCACCGCCAGGGGCGACTGCGAAGGCGACATCTGGGACAAGGCCACGACCCTGCACACCAGCGGCGCCGAGGCCCGGTCCGAGGCCCTGGAGCGACTGGGGCAGCTGCGCGCGGAGGCGGGTGTCTGACACCCGGCACGAGCACCGGAGCGGCCCGCCCGAATTGAGAAGGGCGGGCCCCTTCTCCCCACGACAACGCCTGATCCGCCCCTGTGCCCCGCACGTCGCGGGGATACCGCCACCCGGCGGGATCGAACCCCATGAAGAGAGGTGAGAAGCCTATGGAGACCGTGCCCATCCGCATGAACGGCATCCTGGTGGCCGCCCCCGTCGAGGGCGCGGACCAGGTCCCCCAGGACGCTTTGCCCGTGGAGGGCTATCGTGACGAGGACGGCGATGAGGAGTACTACACCGAGGCCGAACGTGAGGAGAGGATCACGGTCGGGTACGTGTGGATGCTGCCCGACTCCCCCGCCGAGGAGACCGGCCGGGACCAGTGGATGGCCTGGTCGCCCGTGATCGGCGTGGTCGCCCCCCAGACCCAGGAGCCCGGCCACCCCGGCCGCTACTTCGCCCGGGAGGCCGTCAAGGCCGCGTACGGGCTGCGGTACCTGGACGAGGAGCTGACCGCCGCGGTGTGCGCCGTGGTGGACGCCGGATCCTCCGCCCCGGTGGCGTTGCAGGAGCACAGCGAAGGGCTGTACGCGCTGGCCACCTACGGGAGCCTCGTGCTCAAGGACCCCACCGGTCCGGCCTACACCGGACACGCCCGGTACTCGCCCACCCCGTTCGCCCAACGCCTGGTCCAGGCGTACCGGGCCGTCACCGGATAGCGCCCGGGACCAGCACGAGCCCTGCGCCCAGCAGGGGTCCCCGGGCCGCCCGGCCCGGGGAAACAGAAGGTTCCGCCCAGGTGAGGAGGGCGGAACCGAGCCCCACGATACCCGCTGACGCGCGGCGGCCCCGCCCTGGTGAGGAGGGCGGGCCCGCCACCCGACACACCGCACGACAACGAGGAGAGGAAGAGCCACCCATGCATCTGTCCGGAGCCCACAACCGGGCCCCCGTCCGCGCCCTGGCCCGCGCCCTGGAGGCGGCCGCCCCCGGGCTGATCGACCGCGCCCACGACTGGGAGCGCACCACGCTGGCGGTGCACCCGCTGTGCACCGCCCCCCACGACGGCGAGGGCGAGCGGGTGTGCGCCTGCCCCGCCCGCGAGCGCGCCGGCCGCGCGGGCTGGTACGAGGTCCGCCACACCGCCCCCGCCCTGGTCACCGACCCCGACACCGGGTGGGAGGAGATCGGCTACGTGCCGGTGGGCGGCCGGATGGCGTTGCTGCCTCCGCCGCCGGTGCTCCCCCGCGCCGCCCGGCTCGCCGCCACCCCGCCGCCCCGCCTGGCCCTGTCCCCCGCCCAGATGGCGTTCTACGGCGCCGAGGAGCTGGCGCGCCAGGAGGAGGCCCTGCACCGGCAGGCCGCCGACCGCCCCACCAGCACCGCCTACGACTGGACCGGCTACGCCGCCCGGATCCTGCCCCTGCTGCGTACCCTGGACCGGCCCCGCCCGCTGGAGGGCGCCGCGTTCACCGAGGCGACCCGGGCCCGCCTGGCCGCCGCGCGCCTGGAGGTGGCCGCCGCGCACCGGTCCCTGCGCGACCGGCTGGCCGCCGACCCGGCCCGCCTGGACCGGGTGGCCGCTTCCCGCGCCCGCCTGGCCGCCGCCGAGCAGGAGGTGAAGGCCGCCGGGGCGCTGCTGGCGCACCTGGAGGACACCGGCCACCGCGCCGCCTGACCCGTTCCCGGTCTGCGTTCCCCGCACCTGCGGGGGTGGGGCCGCCACCAGGCGGCCCGCAACCGAAGGGACAGATGATGAGCAACGAACCGACCGTTCCGGCCGGGTGGGACCGGGCGGCGCTGGAGAGCCACCTGGCCAGCCCCCGCCGGGGGTGGGCCCGCGACCTCACCAGCCGCGGCCTGGAGGTCGCCGTGGAGTCCGACGCCGGACCCCTCGCCCGCCAGATCACCGGCCAGGACGTGGACACCCCCGCTCACACCGCCGTGTGGCTGGTCCTGGCCCTGGCCGGCCTCGGCCGGACCGGCGAGCCCGGCA
The DNA here is from genome assembly GCF_018316655.1 of Nocardiopsis changdeensis. Taxonomy (GTDB): domain Bacteria; phylum Actinomycetota; class Actinomycetes; order Streptosporangiales; family Streptosporangiaceae; genus Nocardiopsis; species Nocardiopsis changdeensis. The sequence continues at coordinate 107,109 of NZ_CP074136.1, forward strand.
GCGGCGTGACCTTGGGCGCGTACCTGGCCGGCCTCGGCCGGCACCGCGGCCGCGAGCACTACCGGCGCATCGTGTCCTACAGCGCCGGTTCCGAGCCCGCCCGGACGGTGCAGATGGTGGCCGCGGTCCTGCGCGGTGGCGGCCGAGGCCCGGCCCCGGACCCGGTCCTGCTGGCCGCCGACCTGGCCGACCAGCTCAGCCCCGACGCCCAGGTGCGCCGCCGCGTCGCGATGCGGTGGGCCAGCACCCTGGCTGAGGCGGGCGTCAACGCCACCTGACGACCCCCGGGGCCCTCCCCCGCGTCGAGCGGGGAGGGCCCCGGCGCGGTGAAGAGCGCGGCCCGCCCGACACCCGGGCGGGCCGCCACACAAGAACACGAGGAGGGAAAGGAGGAGGTGCGTGCGCAAACACGAGGTCTGGATCCGGCTCGGCTACGGCAAGGGCGACCTGTGCACCGTCCACACCCAGCGCGAGGACGGCACCCGCCGCAGCTACCGCGGCAAGGTGCTCGGCTGGACCCCGACGAACCGGCTGGTCCTGGAGGTCATCGAGCACGTGGACGGCGAGGCGCAGCGCATCAAGCGCGGCATCAGCCCCGAGGACGCCCAGCGGGCCTACATCGCCGACCGCAAGGACGCCGAGCGCCGGCGCATGGCCAACCTGCCCAAGGCCACCGGGCGGCAGGTGAAGTACGCCCTGTCCCTGCTGCGACAGATCAGCGACCAGCAGTGGGCCGCCACCCCCCGCGGCGCCCGCGGCGAGGACCGCCCCGACGAGGACGCCCTGTGGATGATGTACCAGGAGGACATCAGCGACCTCATCGACGACATCAAGGACGTCCAGGAATCAGGAATGGGGACTGTGACCAGCTGACACGCGCTCATCGCCCCTGAGAGGGGAACCGGCCCGACCCTGCGTCCGGGCCCTGCGCGTGAACGGGCGGCCCGGCCCTGGCGCAATGTCGGCGCCAGCACACACACTGGTGCCATGAGCGCCCCCGCGATCAGCCCCCGGCAACTGCCCGAGATCCGCCACCGGCTCGCCCAGTGGTACGCCTCCCCCGCCGCCGCCGACACCCTGGCGGCCGTCAGCAGGACGAGCCCGGACGCCGCACGGATCGGTGCCGAACGCTGGCGCGGCGCTCTGGACCAGGCCGGGATGGTCTACGTCGCCGAGGACATGTGCGACACCGCCGAGGAGATGGCGGAGGGCCTCTCTACGCTGGCCGTGGACGCCGAGGACGACCTCCCCCAGCCCCACGGCATCCTCATCTGGGGCCGCCGCCCCCGCGTTCCCGCCGACCCCGACGACGGGATGCACTACGCCCCCGACGGGGTGGTCTGGTCCACCCGCGGCCGCACGATCGAGGTCGGCCTCCTGCTGCACCCCGCCAGCACCACCCCGCGAGCGCTGGGCGAGGCCCTGCGCGCCCCGCTCGTCCACTTCACTCCGCCCCATCTGGTCCCCGACGTGGTCCCCATGGGGGACCTGCGCATCCCGGCCGACGGCCGCGAACGCCCCTGGTCGTCCCTCATCAACGGGGACGGCACCGAGGAGGCTCAGAGCGACACGGTCGCGGTGATGCGGATGCTGCTGGCGACCTGGCTGGTCATCCGCCAGCCCGCGAGCCGCCGCAGCCTGCACGACGTGGAGCACCTCAGTGCCCCCCGCGCGGCCGCGCGGCGCATCGAGCGCGCCGGGGGCGACCCGACCCGAACGGTGGACTACGTCACCCTGCGCCGGTACGAGCCGCCCACGGGCGCCGCCACCGGTGCCCGTCCCGGCCCCGGCGACGGGACGGGGCGCACCTACCACGTGCGGTGGTGGGTCGGACCGCACCGCATCACCCGGCACTGGCCGTCGACCGGGGAGTCCAAGCGGGTGTGGCGCGGCCCCTACCTGGCTACTCCTGAGGGGTGCGAGACCGCGCCCATCCAGGGTGAGGAGCGGGTGTACGTCCTGCGCCGCTGACGCCCACCTCCGACCAGGTCCCCGACGGCCTTGGAGAACTCAATCATCCAGGGGATGCGCAACCGCGCCACTCGGCCCCGCCCGGCCATAGCCGCCGCGCCGGGAACCACCTGTGCCGCGCAGGGCTCTAACCCTGCGAACACCCCCGAACACCCTGTGGAGTACGCGGTATGGCCCTGATCCTGACCATCCTGATCGTCTGCGGCCTGGTCCTGGCGATCTACCCCCAGCTCGCCTGGCACCTGAAGTCCTGGCAGTACCGCGACCCCGAGCAGAATTACCCCTCGGACCTGTGGTTCTTCACCCAGCGCATGGCCGGCGGGGCCATGGTCGTGATGGGAGTGGTCGGATTCGTGCTGTGGAATCCCGCACCGCCGGCCGAAGACCCCACCGCGGCCGAACCCTCCGCCTCCGCCTCCCCCTCCGAGACCACACCCCGAGCGGGAGACCTGGCCCCGACCCGGCACCTGCTCACCGACGCCTCCACCCCGGAGGGCCGCCTGAGCGGGTACACGCTGGTGGGCGAGGACCGGATCGAGGTGCGCGCCTGGCTCGGCCACTGCTCCTCCGGATCCGATCCGCTCTCGGTCACGGTCCAGGAGGACGAGGAAACCGTGACCGTCCACGCCGTCTACTTCTCCAACACCTTCCTGTGCGGGCAGGGGGAGGAACACGGTGGTGAGACCAGCACCCTCGTGGACCTGGAGGCGCCGCTGGGGGATCGCACGGTCGTGGACACCGACGGCGAACCCCTGCTCTCCTACTGACCGGCCCGGCACCCGCCGGGCCCATCAGGTGCGGGCGGCGCGGGGTGGGATCATCGGCAGGTGACCGATACCTCCCACCCCACCCTCGCCCGTGTGCACGCCGACCTGAGTGAGGCCGCCGACTTGCTGCGCCGCGGCTCGCCCCTGTCGCCCCCGGAACCCGGAACGGAGACGATGGAATGACACCACCCGAACCCGACCAGGTCCCCGACGACCTCGGAGGACTCATCATCCAGGGAATGCACAACCACGCTGCTGAAACCCGCCGGACCATTGCCGCCGTGCTGGGAAACGCCCGCGCTGCGCAGGAGCGCCTGAACCGCACCCTGGCCGCCCAGGAAAAACCTGACGGCGACGAGTCCAAGGACCCCCCGGCCGCGCTGTGACGGCGCCAGACTGGCGCCCATGATCACCTCTCGCCGCCGAGCCCTGGCCGTTGAGCTGGCCCGCGCGCACATGCTGTAGGCGGTCGAGATCCCGACCGCCGCCGACCCGGCGCCAGCCCTGCGCACCCGATGGGGTGGGCGGACATCGCCAGCGGCAGCCCCCTGGTCACCTGAGCGCGAGCGCCCCGCGCCTGCGTACTGGTGGCTCCGGTTGGCGTCTCCTGGCCCTACAGGGCAGCAAAACGGGGCACCCCGGACTGTAGAGCCGTGAGGGCGCCCCGTTCCCATTGTGCGCCTCGGCCCCTGCAAGCCACCAAGGATTCAAGGCCAGGCTAGGAGAACAATGTGGAATTACCGTACCGAGGTCAGGTGCGGTGCCGCAGGAAAACAGCCCAAACCCATCGCACCGGGCATCCCAGGTGAACGGCGTCCGCCGACATGCTCTCGGCGCTCGGGGCCCCGGGGATGGCGCAGAGTCCTACGGGCGGTTCTGCTGCGCACGGCCCTGGCAGCGCCTACGCTGGCCAGGGGAGGACCCGCGCGGTGAATTGAGACGCACACGCATGGGCCCTCCCCTGGGACTCCACCGGCCAGGTCCCTACTGGCCGGTGGGTCCCTCCTCTCCCTGGCGCCACAGCCACAGGGCGGCCCGGACCAGTGCAAGCACGGTCCGGGCTGCGTCCGCAGCCAGGCGCCACAGCCACCACTGCGGCTGTCGGCCGCTCTCATCGTCGGAGCGGCCTCTACCGGGGATGCGCACAGTGCCTCCTCACCCAGCGGGCAGGGCCCTCCCGCCCGCGACCAGGGGCACCCCACAGGGGGTGAGCAGGACCGGCACCCGGCACACGGAATCTACCGCCCTCGTTCAGGGTTGTGCACGTGCATCTGCACATGCACATTGTCCGGATGCGGCCACCCGAACAGGGCTTTCGTCCCTGGCTGGGCAAAACGGATCACGCAACCCCGCCTGCGAACCGGGCCGCCGGCCGTCAGGATAGGGCCATGTCCTCTCTTGACACCGCACCCCCACCCGCGCTGCCCGAACGCGGCCCCCTCGCCCGCGCCGTCAACGCCGCAGCACTGACCTTGTTCACCGCCACCGGGGCTGCCCTGTGCATCTGGATGCTGCGCCCCTCGCTGGGCGTCGCGCTGGCGGTCGGTTACCCGCTCATCCTGGTCTGCCTCATCTGGTGGCGGTCCTCGCGCGCGGCCCCGGGAAGGTGGAGGCTCACCGCCCTGATCGCGCTCATCCTCGCCGGGCTCGTCTACGCCGCGTTCGAGGCGGCGGGCCTGCGTGGGCTGGAGCCGTCCGGCCGGCTCGGCTGGGCGGTGCTGGCTGTGGTGTTCTACCTGCCCGCGGTCATCACCGCGACGGACGACCCTCGCCCCTCGCGATCCTGATCGTCGACACGCCGCAGTCTCAGGGATCGTTCATCCGTCGGTCGCGTGGGGCCAGAGGGGGCGGCCGACTTCGCCCCGAGTGCCAGCGGCCGGGCAGGGAACCGCCGAGGGCACTGTAGAGGTCCCCACCGACAAAACCGGGTGTCCTCGGGGAGTTTTTTCGACCGCGGAAAGCCCTGCCGTGTCGGGGATCCCCGCGCCAGCAGGGGTTCCAGGGCAGGTCAGGCGGGTTTTCCGTGGTCTCGCACAGCGCTACAGTCATCGAACACAGGTTCGATTTTCGGCGGCGCACTTCCCCGGAGCCGCAGCATCAGAGGGGAGGGGTGTGCGCGTTGCATCTGCGGGTCGCCTCGTTCTACTCGCTGCGGCACGGCACCGCCGCTCCGCGCACCCTGGTGGACGCCGCGGCCTTCGCCGGGTACACCACCGCCGCGCTCACCGACCGGGACACCCTCATCGGCGCCGCCGAGCACGTCGCCGCGTGCCGACAGGTCGGGCTCGGCCCGGTGCTGGGTGCCGACCTGGCCCTGGCGGTGCCCGGCGGGGGCCGGGCCACGGTACTGGCCCGCGGTCGAACAGGGTGGGGGTCGTTGTGCCGCCTGGTGAGCGCCGCCCACCACGGGCCCGCCCCGGCCGCGATCACCCCCGCGATGGTGGCCGAGCGCCCCGACGGGCTCGTGGTGCTGCTGGGCCTGGACTCCGACGTCGGCAGGGCGCTGGCCCACCGGAACCCGGCCGCGGCCCGCGCGGCGCTGGACGCCTGGCAGGCCGGCGGCGCCGACACCGTGCTGGGCGTGCACGACCACGGAGTCCCCGGCCAGCGCGAGAGCGCCCGCGCCCTGCTGCGCCTGGGCGAGGACCGCCGCCTGCTGGTGGTCGCCGCGGGCCCGGTCCGCTACCCCGCCCCCGACGGGGCGCCGCTGGCCGCGGCCCTGGACCGGATCCGCAGCCACGCCCCCGGCATCCCCGAGCTGGAGCCGGAGACCGGCCGCGCCCACCCGGCCGCTGAGGAGGCCGTGTTCGGGGAGGCGGTCGGCATCTGCTCAGGGGACACGGCCCGCGCCCGCCGGCTGCTCGCCCACACCCGCGCCCTGGCCGCGTCCTGTGTCCTGGGCCCGGCCGCCGACCTCGGCATGGGCCAGGCCCACCTGCCCGAGCACCGCGAGGCCCGCGCCCAGCTCCGGGCGCGGGTGGCCGACGGCGCCGCCCGCCTGGGGCTGGAGCGTTCCCCCGCCGCGCGCGAGCGCGCCGCCTACGAGCTGTCCGTCATCGACCGGATGGGGTACTGGAGCTACTTCACCGCGGTCGATGACGCCGCCCGTGCCATCCGGGAGAAAGGGATCCGGTGCGCGGCACGGGGCTCGGCGGTCGGCTCCCTGGTGGTGCACCTGCTGGGGATCAGCCCCGTGGACCCGCTCCAGCACGGCCTGCTGTTCGAACGGTTCCTCACCCCCTCACGCGGGGAGCTGCCCGACATCGACCTGGACGTGGAATCCCACCGCCGCCTGGAGGCGTACGACGCGGTGCTGGCCTCCCACCCGGGCCCGGCCGGGGCGGTGGCCATGGTGGACACCTACCGCGCCCGCAGCGCGCTGCGCGACGCCGGCGCCGCCCTGTCCCTGCCCGCCGCCGAAGTCGACCTCATCGCGTCCGCGATCCCCCGGGTACGGGCCGACCGGATCCGGGAGACCATCGCCGAACTGCCCGAACTCCGGGCGGTGCGCGCCATCACGGGCCCCCGGACCGAGGCCCTGTACGACCTCGCCGAACAGCTCGCCGGGCTGCCCCGGCACCTGGCGATGCATCCGTGCGGTCTCGTCCTCGGCGGCCCTGACCTGCCCGACCGGGTGGCCTCCCAGCCCTCCCCGGCCGGGTACCCGCTGCTCCAGGCCGACAAGCACCACGTCGAGGAGTGGGGACTACTCAAACTCGATGTGCTCGGCGTGCGCATGCAATCCGCGATCAGCCACGCCCTGGCCCAGATCGAAGCCACCACCGGCACCGCGCCGGACCTGGACACCGTCCCCGAGGACGACCCCGCGACCCTGCACCTCATGGCCACCAGCGCCACGATCGGGGCGTTCCAGGTCGAATCAGGTGGCCAGCGCGAATTGCTCTCGCGCCTGCGCCCCCAGGGGATGCAGGATCTGATCGCCGACATCAGCCTGTTCAGACCGGGCCCGGTCGGGGTGGACATGGTCGGCGCCTACCTGGACGGGCGGGCGGGCAGCCCCCGACCGACACCCCACACCGACCTGGACCCCGTCCTCGCCGATACCGGAGGCGCCGTGCTCTACCACGAGCAGCTCCTCCGGGTGCTGGACGTCTACCTCGGGTGCGGACTGGACGCCGCCGAGGCGATGCGCCGCACCCTCGCCACCCCGCACGGGCTCACCCAGGTCCGCGAGCAGTTCCATGCGGCGGCCGCCGCCCGCGGCCGGCCCGCCGATGCCACGGCCAAGGTGTGGGAGATCGTGGACGGGTTCCGCAGCTACGGGTTCTGCGCCGCCCATGCCGCCGCGTTCGCGACCCCCGCCCTCCAGTCTGTGTGGTTGAAGGCCCACCACCCCGCCGCGTTCTTCGCCGGGCTGCTGACCCACCACCCGGGCATGTACCCGCGGCGCACCCTCATCGCCGAGGCCCGCCGGATGGGCGTGCGCATCCTGCCCCTGGACCTGCACACCTCCGCCGCCACCTGGCAGGTGGAGAAGGTCGGCGATCTGGCACGGGGGATCCGCCCGCCGCTGTCCGACATCGGATCCCTTACCGACGCCGACCGCGACCGGCTCCTGGCCGGCCGCCCCTACACCGACCTGCGCGACCTCATCACCCGCACCCGTCTGCCCTCGGAGGCCCTGGACGACCTCATCATGGTCGGCGCCCTGGACGCCCTCTGCGCAGCAGAGACCCCGGACGGTCCCGGACGGCGCGACGTCCTGCTGCACGCCCACGCCCTGGTCCGAGCCCGCCCCCGCACCGCGGCGGCCGCCGGCGGCGGCGGGGACCAGCTCGCCCTGGACGCCGCACCCGCCCCCATCCCGACGGGCCGCACGCTACCGCTCACCCACACCGAGCGCCTCGCCGAGGAGGCCCGCGTCCTGGGGTACGAGATCAGCGGGCACCACCTCGACCCGCACGTGGACCGCCTCACCGAACTCGCCGCATCCCCCACCGGACTGGTGGTCGCCGCGGACCTGCACCACCACCCCGACGGCTCCCGGGTCACCGTCGCCGGGCGCCGCATCGGCTACCAGACCCCGCCCACTCGCTCCGGAAGGCGGGTCGTGTTCTTCACCGTCGAGGACCGGACCGGCGTCACCGAGTGCGCGATGTTCGCCGACACCGCCGCCCATGCCGCCGCCACGCTGGCAGCGGAGACGCTGGTGGTCGTCCGGGGCCGGGTGCGCCGGGCCGCCCCCGGTGCCCTGCCCACCCTCACCGTCACCGGTGTGCGCCCTCTCCTGGGGTGAGCGGATCGTGTCCCGCTCAGTCCTGCCGCTGCCGGCGGGTCTGCCGAGGCGTCCGGCAGGGGCCTGTCGGAGAGGGCCGAAAGGGCTTCCGGAGTACGGGGGCGACCTGGATCTTCACCATGGGCCGCGCCCGCCCGAGGCGGTCACCGACTGCTGGCGCGTTGCCGGAGTTCTGAGGCCCAAGGAGCGGCGAAGAACACCCGCCAGCTTGAAACTATGGTAATATAGTGCTTGTTGATGAGGAGAATTGGCCTTCTCGCATCAACCGATACGACCGTTCGACCACCCGAAAGGGTTGACACCCATGCCATCGACCGATGAGCGATTGACCGACGTCCAGTGGGAGGCGTTCGCCGCTGCCCACCCACAAGACAGCTTCCAGCTGTCACTGCCTGAGGACATCACGTGCCTGTGGGCGCAGGTTTGGGACTTCTTCCTTGACCGGTTGGGCCCGCTGAGCCTGCCTGAAGTCGAAGAGGTGTGGCTGTGGGACACCTCCAACACCGACGAAGCTGGCCTGTTCATGACGGTGGACCTGTCCAGCAAACTGCGCATCGCTTCGCTGGCCTTCACCCCCACCAGCCTGTACACCACCACTGACCGCCGCGAAGTCCCGCAAGGGCCGCAGGTCGCGCGTGAGGTCATCGACTCTCTTTTGGGAATGCGGGCCCGCCTCATCGCCGAGGCCCAGAAAGACAGGGTCACCCGTGTTCCCGGCCAGGTGGCCGCCCCACGGTCGGCTTTCGCCTTGGCCGAACTGTGCGCGTGCCACGGCCGTGCTTACCGCCTCACGGGCGATCCTGTCACCGGCGTCACCGAACTGCGCGTGACCTGGCCCACCGGAGACCCAAGCGGGCTGTGGTCCCTGCGCGCTGAATGGGCCCCGGGCCACAGCACCACGGACCCGTTCCGGGCCGAGGTGCACCGCCGGGACCCGGCCAGCGGGAAGCGCATCAACGAGGAAGTCCGCCCTGAACAGGCCGTGGACCTCATCACCGGAGGAGAGGCCGCCTCCGCAGCGCACGGCATCCCCCAGGGCTCCGTCAACACGGTCACCGTCAAGGGCCTGCTCCAGGCCCTGTTCGAGGCCGAGCGGGAGTGCCTGAGCCCGGCCGCGCGCCTCGTGGTCGCCCACAACGGCGCCCCCGACCTAGGCGACCCGGTCACCGAGGTCACGGTGCTGCCGTACCGCACCGACCCCGGAACCGGTCAAGGGCTTCTCGGCGCGGCAGCCGACGGTCACGCGGACGCCGATCCGGCGCTGGTCCTGTTCACCGAACGCTGACCGGCCCAGGCGCCCCCAGGGTGGCGGCCGCACACCGATGCTGCGGCCGCCACCCGCGACCGTGTTGACGACGTCGAGGACCTTGACCATGCACCGAATGCAGCCCGGCGCCGTGCCAGCCGGGCACACCACCGAACCCACCCTGGCCGATCTCCTCCAGGCCGCCACCACCGCCCGCTACCGGACGGACATCCGCTTCACCCCGTCCACGGGCCGCGCCCCCGCCCTCTGCTACCTGTTCGTGCTCTGGCCAGCAGCCGATCCGAGCGGGCGCTACAGCGTGGAGACCCATTGGGTGCGTCCCACCGGGGGCGTATGGCGGCCCGCCCAGGTACGCGAGCACACCCGCACCGGCGCTCGGGACATCACCGTGGCCCAGGCCATCACCCTGCTCACCACCGCAGGCTGCGCTAGCACCTGACCCACAGGAGCCGACCCCGCAGCACACCACCGGCCGCCCCGGACAGGCCACCCCTGTTCCCACCGGGGCGGCCGGTGACCCCACAGAGCATCACTGCGGTGGCCGATGCCGTGACCGCTCCGGCCCGCGAACCCGGCCTGTCCTGACACCCCAGCGGGCCTTGGTGAGGCGGCCCCGCTGGGCACCGACAGAGCACCCGTACAGCTTCCACCACAGTGCGCAACGACATCCCCGCGGGCAGCCGAGGCCGCCCGCTTCAGCCACTCGACCGACACGACAGGCTGCGACCCGCCATGATGAAACGCCCGCCCCCGCCCACACGAAGGAGCCCCGTGCCCACCGTCCCGCCCGTCCCCGCCCCCTACCGCTGCCTGTGGCGGTGCACCGGCGACGGTCCGGCGGTGGACACCGCGGCTCCCCTGATCCTGCGATGGGCCAACCGCAACCACCCCGGAGCCGTGCCACACCTGGACGCACCGGGCCGCTACCGGCTCAGCGCCCGCTCCCGCGTCGTGGTCGCATCCCACACCGGCCACGAAGGCACCCGCGGGGTACAGGTGAGCGTCCTGACCGACCGCGGAGACGACCGGTGGACGACGAGCCTGGCCGTGGTCGAAACCCCCACCGCCGGAGCCTGGGTCCAGGCCACCGTCCACCGCACCCCGCCCGCCCCCGGAGACCAGATACTTCCTCCGCAAGTCCTGACCGACCTCATGGCCGCGCTCGGCGCCGCCGACGGCCACACCTCGCTGCCGGGCCGCCTGGTCCTGCACCGCGACCCCGGCAGCGTCGCGGCCCTGGCCGATGCCCTCACCGATCCGACCCGCATCCTGCCGCTGGTCCTGGGCTGCTCCCCCGCTCCCGCACAGCCCGGACCACGCCCTCTTCCCGCGGGGTTGGTGCCGACCCTGGCGGGCATGGCCGCCGTGCACGTCCTGGACGTGGCCGCCCAACAGGAGGTCACCCCGCTGCTGCCCTCGCACGTGCGGTTGCGTCCCGGGCGGCTGTTCGTCCTGGGCCCGCCCCCGGCCCTGGCCGTAGCCGAGTACGACCCCACCGACCCCCGCACCCCCGACCTGGCCCGGGCCGCGGTCACCGGCCACGCCCACCGTGCGTCCCCACCCGAACCGGTGGCGGAGGTGCTGGCCGAGCTGGAGCACCACACCACACAGCTGGACACCGACCCGCACACGACAACGCTGGTGTACACCACCGCCTCCTCCCCCACCGACCAAAAACCCGCAGGCGCAAACGACGTCATCGACGAGGCACGCGAACGCGCCCGCCTGGCCGACCAGGTCGAGCGCCTGCGCACGGAGGTGACCCGCCTGACCGCGCTGGCGGCGACCGCGACCGCCCGCGCCGAGGAACTGGACCAGGACAACACCGACCTGGCCACCGAGCGCGACCGGCAGACCGACCGCGCCGACCGTGCCGAGGCCGAAGCCGCCTGGCTGCGCGCCCAGGCCGCCGAACACGGCCTGCACCAGCTCGCCGCAGCCCCCGCACCACCACCGCCCCCATCGAGCGGGCCGCCCCGGCGGGTGCAGGACCTACTGGAGCGCATCACGTCCGGGGAACTGCCCCACCTGGTGTTCACCCTGGACGAGGGGCCGGTCCACGACCTGGCCCTGGACCGCGCCAAAGAGGCCCTGTGGGTGGGCAGGGCGTGGCAGGCCATGGAAGCGCTGGAGGACTGGTGCCGCTACCAGCAGGACCACCCCGAGGCGGGAGTCGGCTTCCACCTCTACCTCACCCAGGCGCCGACCGGGTACCGGATCATCCCGCCGCGCAGACTCGGCACCACCGAGTCCGAAGCCGTCCGCAGCAACGAGCGCCTGGCCGCCCAACGCGTGTTCACCGTCCCCACCGACCTCGACCCGACCGGGAAGGCGCCGATGTTCGCGCACATCAAACTCGACGTCGACTATGGGATCTGCCCGCGCATCCATTTCCTGCCCCACCCCGAAGGTCCCACCCCGACGGTCGTGGTCGGGTATCTGGGCCGCCACCTGCCCGTGATCTCCACGAACTGACCAGGTCAGACCGCGCAGGGCACGAAAGCGGCCGAGCACCACACGGTGGCGGCAGGCGCCGCCTCCCGGCCCTTGTCGGGCACGGCGTGGTGACCTTCCGGAGGCGGGCCGGGGCGAGCTGACCAGCGCCCACAGGACCCCTTTTACTGCCGTGCCCACCGAAGCACGTCCCGGCGTCGGCGCTCCAGGGCGGTCACCACTTCAACTCGCACCACCGCCCCGACGGCTCCCGCGCCACCGCCACCCACGCCGCCGCTAGGGCCCCGTTCAAGGCCAGGCCGTAGCGCACGTGTCCGTGTGATCTGCGATGATGCCGTTCCGCGCCTGTGGAACGGAGGCCCTGATGCCACGCTCATCCCCCGCCTCCTGCGCACGCTAGAGAAAGGCACCCCCATGCCCCAGCTCCTCACCGCCCCGCAGAGCACCGTCCTGCACGCCATCGCCGCCCTGACCCAGGAGATGGGCCACGCCCCCACCCTGCGCGAGATCGGCGCCCGGGCCGGCCTGGCAAGCGCCTCCAGCGTCACCCACCACGTACGCGCCCTCGAACGCCTCGGGATGATCACCCGCAACCCCCGGGCGCCCCGCAGCGTGCGGCTCGTCGGCGCCGCCGCCACCGCCCCCGTGAAAGACCTGCCCGACCTGGTCGCCCTGACCCGCACCGCCCACGACGCCGAACAGCGCACCCGCGCAGCCGAGAGCGAGCTATCCACCCTGCGCACCCAGGCCGCGCGCGCCCGCACCCGCGCCGAACGCCTCGAACGCCAGGTGAAAACCGTGCGCGCTCTGCACAAGCCGGTCCCCGAGCACCCCCGCGCCCTGCTGGACCCCCACGGCAGCGACACCGAGTGCATCGCGTGCGGCCGCGACGTGTTCACCGACCAGCGCCGCCACCACTTCGACCTCCTCACCGAGACGTGGCGGTGCACCGCCCGCGGCGCCCGATCCCCCATGGTGTGCCCCGTCTGCCGAGACGGCCAGGGCCGCCGCCTGGCTGCACCCTGCCCCACCTTCCAGGCGGTGGACCCCACTGCTCCGTGACCGGCCCTGGCCGCAACTGGACACCCCGGCCGGGGCGGGCACGGATGGCCCTAGGATCCGCGCATGGCCCTCGCCGCGCTCATCATCTCCCTGCTCAGCCTGCTCATCTCGGGCATCGCCCTGTACCCGCAGCTGACACAGCACCGGCGCGACGCCGACCGCCGCCACGACGAACTCACCCCGCACGTACACGTCGCCGTCCGGCGCCAGGACGGCGACCGTGCCGTATTGGAGGTGACCGTCACCGGACCCCGTTCCCTGGAGCGCCTGGACACACTCCAGGTCCGTCTGGAGGACGACCACCCGCGGTCCCCCGTGGTCGCCGGCGGACCCACCCAGGAGGACCTGGACGCGCAGCTGTGGGGCCCCTACCAGCTCTCCCAGGGGGACGGACGCACCGTCGAGCTGACCGACGTCGCCGTGCGGCAGCTCTACGCGCTGAGGCTCACCGCCACCCCGCCCCCTCCCTGGGCGGTGCCCGCGCACTGGCGCCAAGACCAGAACAGCGCCCCGCTCATCGTCACGGTCCAGTGCCGCAGCGGCCGCACGTCCTGGACACCGCTGCGCCGGGAACACGTTCACCCCCGGTGACGGCGCCCCCGCTTCCGAGCACCGAATTCCGGTCCCTGCGGCCGGGCTCGCGCGGTACCGTCCGAGAGCTACCGGTGCCCACACCTGTTAGAGGAGTGAAAAGAGTGGTTGCTCATGTGGTGTTCGCACCGTCCTCGGCGCCGGTGCCGCTGCTGCCGATGAGCCCGGAGGAGCCGCTGGTGGCCATCGGCGAGGACCTGGACCACCTCATCGAGTCCGTCGGCGCGCTGACGGGCGAGGACCCCGTACAGGTCCTCACCGGCATCACCCCCACCACCCGGTTGGCCATGCCCGCCGCCGTCGTGCTGGACCTGGTCGGAGCCGGCCACGACGCGTTCGCCTGGGGGCAGCTCGGGCTCCTGCTGCGACTGATCTGCGACCAGGACCCCGACATGGTCCGGTTCGACGTGGGCACCGACCCCAGGAACCTGCTGTCCGTCCTGCTGCTGCCCGCCGCCCGCGCCCTCCACGAGCTGGGCGTCCCGGTGGAGCTGTGGGCGTTCGAGGGCCACCAGGGCCCGGTCCGGATCCCCCTGTTGACCGGGACCGCGTGGGCTCCCCCGCTACTGCCGCACCTGGCCGAGCTGGCGGCGTTCGACCACCAGGGGCGCGCCGCCCGGGTTCCCGGCCAGGAGCTGGACGGCTACGCCTACCAGGCGCCCGCCGACGGCGGATACGTGCTGACCCCCACCGGGGCTCTGCTGCGCGGCCTGCTGGTCACGGCGAGCTGACCGGCGCCCGCACACTCTCTTACTGCTGGGCCCACCGAAGCACGTCCTGCCGGCGTCGGCGCTCCAGGGCGGCCACCAGCTCGGGATGCTCACGGTCGAACGCCTCCAGGGCCTGGAGGGCGTCGGTGACGGCCTGTTCGTGGCGGCCGGAGTCCCCGCGGGGCGAGAGGTAGGGGTCCAGCTCTCCGGCGTCGTGTGCCCGGCCCGCCGCCTCGGTCGCGATGTCCTGCGCGGCCCGGAGCGCCTCCACCAGGTGGGCGCGGGCCTGTTCCAGGTTCGGCGGGACGGTGGACCGCACTGCCTTGAGTGCGGCCTCGATCTGGGCGGCCTCGGCTGCGGTGAACGCCGCCCGGCCGAGCGCGGCCGTCGCTCCTGCGGGAAGGTCTCGGGGGTGGGTGAGCGCCCAGCCCCGGCCCAGCTCCACCCCGTCCAGGGAGGCGATGAGGACCACGTCGTCCTGGCGACCCAGGTCGGTGGGGCGCACAGTGTGCACCACCTCTACGCGGACGGTGCGCCCGTCCCTGGTCCGTTTGGTGAGCGCGGTCGTGACGTGCTGCTGCGGCGCTGCCATGAGATGTGCCCTTCCGGCCGAGGAATCCGAACCGGGACGGCAGGCACACGGGCCCGCCGCCCCTGTGCAAGGAGCGGTTGTGATCCTCGGCCCCGGGCGGGGCCGCCACGACTCCCCCGGGCAGAGCCGGGGTGTCCTTCACCGGCGCCGGTGCGCCGGCGGTGCTGCGATACCCCCGCGGAGGCGGGGAGGCCGCACAGGCTGATCGTTGTACGCGAGCGCGGAACACCATCGAGCGTTCCCCTGTGCGGCCTGTTCGTGAGTCTAGCCCGCCGGCGCCCACGGGCGGAGGCCATCGGCGAACACGGGAGCAGCGGCCCGCCGGCGCCGTTCACGTCGCGTGTCCCCGGCCTGGTCTACCCTGGGCCCCTTCCACGGCCCACCCGAGACACCCCGGGCCGTCCACGTTGAAGTACCCGGTGAAGGCCCGCCCAGGCGGCGGGCCGCCTTTCGGCGTTGGACGAACAGGGACGGATCCATGGACCACAGCGACCGCGACCGCACACTCATGGCCGAGCTGTACCGGCTCGGGTACACCAGCTACGAGATCGGCCGCGCCTTCGAGCGGGACCCCTCCACCGTGCGCTGGCACCTGCGTGAGCACGGAGTGGAGGTCCGCCGCCGCGGCTCACGCCCGCGCCCGGATGTGGACACCGCCGCCATCGTGCACCTGGTGGACGGGCTGGGGATGTCCTACGTGGTGACGGCACGCCTGGTCGGGCTCTCCCGCACCGCCACTCGGAACCGGTACCTGCGCCACCACTACGGCTACGGGTGGCGGGTGTCACCGCCGCACCTGCGCGGCACCACCCCCAGCGGTCTGCCGGCCGGCGCCAGGGGAGGCCGCCCCGGACCCGGCCCGGAGTGAGGGCCGGGCCGCCCCGCGCACACGGGGCGGCCCGGAGGGGTCAGGCCACGTTCTGCGCGATGGCCCCCAAGATGATCATCAGGACCAGCAGCGCCCCGAGGAGAAAACCGAAGTCGCCGGAGGAACCGCCCCGGCCCCGGGAGCCGCCGCCCCGGGACGGAGGGCCGCCGGCGCCGGGACGGGAACGGTAGTGGCCGCGCACGTAGGTGCCGTCCTTGCGCTGGTAGCCGCGGACGCGCTTGCGGGGGGTGTAGTCGGACATCACGGATCTCCTGGTTCTGTGCGAGTGACATGCCGCGGCGGGGCCGGCCCATTCCAGGGCAGGCCCCGCCGTCGTTGGGGAACAGCGGAGGTCAGGGAGCGCTGCGGCGCGTCAGCGCCTTGATCAGCTCCATGCGGTGCGCGGACTGGGAGGGCCAGCAGGCGCGCAGCACCGCCAGCGCGAGGACGAAGACCAGGGCCAGCAGGGCCACGAGCAGCAGGAGGGCCCACGCCCAGGCGGGCAGGGGCGGGATCGTGTCGGCCAGGGCTTGGGCGATGGCGGCGAGGGCGCTCAGTCCCCCGGCGCCGAAGAGCAGGGCGATCAGCCCTCGGGCCCGGCGGCGGACGGTGGAGGGTGCGGACACGTCGACAGGTTCCTCTCGGACAGGCAGGCGGAATCGGACATGGGTGACAGGGGCGCGGCGCGGTGGGCCGTCCCCGGGGTGGATACGCCGACGGCCGATCGCTGCGGATCGGCCGTCGTTCGGTTATGGGTGCGCGTGTTCGTCGGGCCGCCGGTGGGCGGTCGGTGCAGGTCTCCCGGTCGCTGGTCGGTCGGGGGGTCGGGTACGCGGACGGCCCCGACGCGAGGTCGGGGCCGTCCGGCCGCCGGGTCGAGTGCAACGCTCTGACCAGGCAAAACAAGATCAAGATGTGTTTAGGCAAAGCTCCGCTAAGGGCAAGTCAAGAGTAGCTTTGTCGCGTTACCCCTGTCCAGTGGGATGAGCAATCCCAAGGCTCATCGCTGTGTGGCTTAAATCACATAAAAATGGTTGTGCGGGAACCATGCGCGGCGCGAGGGGCTTCCTCGGCCCGGGCGGGGTTCCGGCGCCTGCCTCCCGCGCCGCCCGCACATCCGGTCGGCGCCGGGTTCCCGGCCGGAACAGGGGGTCCCGGGGGCGTGAGCCCCCGGGTACCACCAGTCCCCGGCGATGTGTGTCCCCTAGTTATTGGTCCCGGGGTACCGGAGTGCTCGCCTAGAGGCGCGCGTCCGCGACGGCCTCCGCCACCGCGACCGGTGCCGGCGCCTGCCCGGTCTCGATGTCGTGCGCCGCCAGGGCCAGGTCCGGGCGGTCCCACACCAGCACGGCCACGCCCTGGTTGCGGTGCGGCCGGAGGGCCCAGGCGGGGGTGGTCTTCACCAGCAGCCGCGCCAGCTCGGCCGGGGCGCCGGTCCACCACTGCCGGATGCTCCCACCGCCGGAGATGCGCACGTACCGGGCGCCACCCAGGGTGAACCCGCCCAGCAGCCCGTGGTCGTCACCACCGCGCTCGGAGCGGCAAGCCTGGTGCCAGGTGTAGGCCCGCCACGGCTCGGGCACGGCCGTGGCGGTGTCCAACCCCTGGTCCCATGCGGCTTCCTGCGCCTGCGCCAGCTCGGCCAAGGCGACGGCGGCCGCGGGGGCGAAGCCGGTGACCAGGGGCCGGCGGGGTTCGGCGTCGTGGAGGTCCGGCGGCTCCAGCCAGGTCACGCCCTCGCGGATCGTGGCCGCCAGCGGGGCGAGCACCCCGGTCAGCCACGCCTCCACCGCGGCGGCCGGAGCGGGCGGCAGGGTCAGCCGGAAGTCCTGCAAGAGCGGTTTTCCCGCAGCGGGCGGCTGCGGAAGCGGGTCGGGGCGCAACCGCCCCTCGTCGCCGGCCGACAGGTGTTCGGGCAGCGCCAGGCGCGCGGTGATGCGCTCCCGGGCCAGATCCACCCGGACGATGTGCCCCAGCTCGGGCGGATCGGCCAGCCGGGTCGGGCTGTCGGCGAAGGCGTAGGGCACCAAGGCGGTGTCAAGGGTGAAGGACACGGGTGTCTCCGTTCGAGGGCGTGCGGAACCGGGCCCCGCCCGGGCGCGGGCGGAGCGGGGAGCCCCTCGAAGGGACGATGAGCACCCTTGTGGGTGCGGCCGCACCTCGAAGGTGCGGTGTGTTTCACCGTAGCGGGGCCCGCGGACATCCGGGCGGGCACGGAGATGATCCGCCATGAGCGGAGACGGGGCCGGGTGGGCCGTCGACCGGGGAATGTCCGGTCAACGGCGTGCACACCCGGTCGCCTGGACGAGCACGAGGCCCGGCCACACCGGGAACCCCAGGGTGGCGCCCACGATGGCGCCGGTCACGACGTCGTACACCGTTCCCTGCCCCCACGCTGTGGCCAGGGCGGGCGCCAGGGGGCAGGACACCAGCAGCGCCCACATCGCCACCGGCCCGTTGATGGCGCTGTGCGGAAGCACCCGCTGGTCGGCGAGCGCTCCGTAGGCGATCACCAGGCAGGCCGCCGCGGCCAGGAACACGCCCGCCGGTGCCGGGACTTTGAGCGGCATGGTGTACACGCTGAACCCCGCGCAGGCCAGGGCGATCAGCCACGACCACAACGGGAGCGGCCGCGCGTCGGCGTGGGCCGCATCAGGTACTGGGGGGACGGGGGGCGTCGGTGTCACGGGCGCCGCTCCCGCCACCGCCGGAGGTGGTATCCGACCTGCTGGGCCACCATCAGCGCCAGTCCTGTCGCCATCAGGAGCAGGCTGCCGGTGCCGGGCCCGGTGGAGAGGGCCAGCCAGACGCCCGCCGCCCACGCCAGGGCCGCGCCGAGCAGGACCGTCCGGTCCACGTGAGTCAGCAGCGACTCGGTTCTGTAATTGAGCATGCGCGTACTGTAGCGATCCTGGTGGGAGTGCGCTCCGGCTTCGACGCATTCGCCTCTGCTTGATGATCTCGCACCGAACATGCGGCGCCGCCCCGGTTGCCGCAGGCCCTCGTCGCCGCGCCGGCAGGCCACATCGGGGTGGAGGCGGCCGCGGCGCGGCGGGCCGGAGGGTCCGGGGAAACGTCGGCGCCCCCGTCTACGGTGGTGGTTCAACGGCGCCCGCCGCCGTCCACGTTGATCCACCCGCCCGCCGGACCGCGTCCGGTCGGGCTCTCCTGCGATCGGTGAGGACGGCACCCGATGGACACCGAGGACCTGGAGCAGGTGCGCCGGCACCTGCCCGCACACGTGCACCTGACCCGCCACAGCGCCACCCTGACCGGTTCCCGCCGGGAGGTGGACGTGCTGGTGCTGTGGACCGACCATCCTTATGAGCGGTGCCCGCGCTGCCGCGAACCCCTGCCGCGGACCGCCCCCTGCCCGCTGTACCTCCACGCGGAGGCCGCTGGCGTGGAGGCCGCGGTGGAGGCCGTGAACCGCGAGCACGAGGCGTGCGGCCGGTGGCTGGATGTCGCCTACGCCCACCTGGACACCGATCGCGCCGACGCCGCCGACGTCGCCGAGCTGGCCCGCGACCTGGCCGCCCGGTGGCAGTCCCAGGTCGGGCACTGGCGCCGGGTACGCCGCGGGGAGCTGCGCGAGCTGCTCCAGGACCTGGACACCGCACCCGAGGAGGGCGAGACCCTCCAGGAGGCCCGCGACCGGATCAGCGCGGGTGCCCAGATGGACCCGGGCCCGTACTGGGATGCCGACCGCGGCTGCTGGGCGGCGTGGGACTACGACCCCGGTGACGACGAGCAGATCCTCATCGAGCACGCCCCTTCCTGAGGGCGACCGGTTGCGGGCGGGTGACCCCTGTCACCAGGGGTTTCCGGCGGGCACGGGAACCCCGCGCGGTGAAATCCTGGTAATATAGTGACTGTTGATGCGGAGAATTGGCCTTCTCGCGTCGACAGCGATACGACCGATCCCGACACCAGGAGAACCGTGTACGACGACGTTCCCCGCGAGGCCATCGACCTGATGGCCTTGAACCGGCTCGAATCCATCCCATGGCGCGCACCCCGATTGGAGGGGCTCCGCTCGGCGGTCGCGGTGGTCATCGACGCCGCCGCCCGCCACCAGGGCACCAGCCGCGCCGACGCCCTCGCCCGGATGTGGCCCCGGGCGCTGGAATACGCCTCCCGCTGGCCCACCCCCGCCGAGGGCGACCGGCGGCGGCTCGCGGAGTTCATGGACTGCTACGTCGACCGCCGCCCGCAGGACCACCGCCGGGTGAGGGTCCTGGTGCGCGACCTCGCCCGCCCCCGGACCGGGACGCGACCGGCCCGCGCCCCTCAGGCGCTGGTGCGCCTGCTGGCCGGGGCCCTTCCGTGGCTGCCGCTCCTGCGCGATGCGCGCGAGGTGGCGGACATGGCCGACCTGACCGTCCTGCCCGTCGGGCTGCTGCTGATGGACGCGCTCGCCGAGCGCGGGCTGGACAGCACCATCCACGACGACGGCGGGCGCGCCGTCGAGCACGTCAGCGTGGACACCGAGTCGTGCTCCGGTGTGTACACCCACATCGGCGTGTGCACCCAGGACGAGAACGTCAGCCGCACCCCGGCCGCGAGCGTGAACGTCATCGTGGAGTACCTCGACGCGGACGGCGATGACGAGCAGATGGAGTACGGGGCCTCCCCCGTGACCCTGCGGCACATCGACGTCGTGGCCGACGCGGTCGCCGACCTGGCTCGCACGCCCAGCGCCTCCTGACACCCCAGGGGGCCGCCCGGCGAAGGGCGGCCCCCGCTACCGAGAAAGGGCGCCCATGGAGCGCTCCACCCGCGCACGGGGCCACTTCGGATTGGCGGACCTGGCCGACCGCATCGGCCCCGACGGCCGCCTGCCCGACGACATCGACACCTCGGACCTGGTGCACCAGGTCCTGGCCCGACGCACCCCCGCCGGGGTCTACCTCACCCAGGGAGCACGCACGGACCTGCCCCCGGCGCACCCCGCCCGCCGCAGCGCCCACACCCTGGCGTGGGACTGGGGCAGAGACCCCTACCCCCCGGCCCCGGCCTCCGCGCCCACACCCCAGGACCTGCGCACCTGGCCGCACTACTGGACCACCGGGCCCGGCCGGGCCGTGGCCGCACGGGGTGCGTGCGCCCATCCGGGAACCCGCCGCCCCCGCCTGTGCCCGGTGTGCGAGGAGGCCGCCCACACCCGTGGCGAGGACCCCGGCGACACCACCACCGGCAGCCTGATCCTCGCCGCGCTCACCGCGCACGGTGTGCGCGCCCGGCCCTCCACCGAGGGCGATTGCGTCATGGTGGACCTCGGCGCGGTACGGGTCGAGATCACCGACGCGTTCGGCCCGCGATACGACTACCCGCCGGGTCGGCACCGTGGATTCTGTGCCCAGGTCGTGCACCAGGACGAGCCGTACCGCAACTACCTGGTCTACGCCTCCGCCGACCGCGACGCCGTGCGCGACGCCGACCAGCTGGCCCGCACCGTGGCCAGGGTGAGCGCCAGCCGCTGACCGGCACACCGTGGCGCTCCAGGACCGGCCAGGGTGTCGGCGGCCGTGGGGGTGAGCCCGGCGGCCTGTGACTGGCGGGACGGTGCCTGTGGAGACCGTGGGAACGGTGCTGGACCCGCCGGAGGTGGCCGCCGGGTTGTGCCTCGGGTGTGGGGCCCAACTTCCTGCCGGAGGGGCTGAAACCCCTGCTGTGCAGGGCTTTCCCGCCTAGAATAGACCTCATGGACCCCCAGAACCCGAACCCGCTCCCGGTCGGGGTTGCAGCTGTTGCGGCCCCTGCCGGGTGGGAATGGATCATCGCCACCGAGGGCACCGAACTCCGCGGCACCTTCGATGGCCCCCAGGCCCACCTCGCCGACGACCTTCGTGTCCGTTTCGTGGAGTTCAGCGGGGGGCGGGACGTAGTGCCGGCGTTCGTGGGCTTCGACGCGAACACCACCCCTGAAGTGGCGCAACGCGAGCACCAGGCGCATAGGGACGCTGGCCCCGAGGTGGTGAGGAACAGTGTCCGGATCGCGCGTCAGGCCCAGGTCCGCCTTCACTTCGAGCACCCTCACCGCGTTCCCAAGCACTCCGACCGGCCGCAGACACCGCCGTTCGCGTTCGACCCGGGCCGGATCGGGCAGATCGCTTGTGACGCTTCGGTGTCTACCGGAACCGGTCAAGGGGCATGGGCGGTGACATCCGACGCCGGGTGGTACCAGTGCGGCCTCATCGAAGCGGACCCGGGCTATCTGCCGTCGAACACCGCGGAGTTGATCGCCTTGTACCGGGCGGTGTCTTTTGCCCGTTGCGTTCCTGGTGAGGTCCAGGTGTTCAACGACAACCAGCAGGCCGTCAAGATGGTGCACCTGCTAGAGGGCGGGGCGACCCAGCAAGAGGTGTACGCGCGCTGGCCGGCGCTTTTGCAGCCCCCGGTCGCCGGGCTGTTCGACCTGTTCAGGCACCACCGCTCCCCGTATGTGATGAACGTGGTGTGGTGGCCTCGCAACATCACCCCGGCCATGGAGTGGGCGGACCGTCTTGCGGTGGCGACGAGCAGGGGGGAGATGGCGCCGACCGCTCCGACGATGAACTTGCGGGGTGCCCGGCCGCCGTTCCGCATGGACCTGCCCCGGCTGGTGTTGGAGTTCATCGACTACGCGGAAACGGCCGGGTGGGAGGTCATCGGTGCCGGCATCAGCCCGGCAGGCCCTGGTTCTCCGCTTTCACGGACGGTGAAGGTCCGGAGAGGCGGTGTGCAGATCGTCGGGAAGTGGGAGAGGCGGCGAAAGCAGTGGGAGCCGTGTGTGGTGCAGCGGTACAGCGGGGGGCGGTCCGAGTCGGTGGGGTGGGATGAGGCGTTCGCTGAACTTGCCCAAGGTGGGCTTCGAGCGTGATGCTCGGCTACCCGCAGGGCGGGCGTGAGGGCCTGCTATGTGGGCGATTCGCCGTGGTCTGGAGGATGGTTCGCGGTTTCGCCCCCGACGAGCAGCCCCCGGACACGTAGATCACCAACGACGAGGACCCCGATCGCCAGGACGAGCGAAGCACGCACCGCGCCGCGGTGAGGAGGCCGCCCCTGGCATGGCCAGGGCCCGGGGCAGCATCGCCGGGCTGTAGCGGAGCGGTGCGCCCAGGGAGGGGGCTACTCCGCGCTGGGGGGCGTGTCATCGGCACCGACCTGTACCGACTCCCCCCATGCGTAGGTGAGCTTCCACTGGAGAGCCGCAAGGACGTTCAGGCAGGTCTCCACCGGGCGGCCGCCGCACGGGCGGCCGGGCGTGGTCGCGGCACGCAGGACCTTCACCTCAGCCGGCCAGGACCGGCCGGTGCAGGTCCCGGTGAACGACGTCGACCACCCACCCGGCCGCCCGTGCGGCGACCGCCAGGTGTTCGGCCATGGCGACACTGCGGTGCTTACCGCCCGTACACCCCCAGCCGATCACCGCCGGGCCAGCGCCAACCCGGCGCCGCAGCAGGTCGAGCGCCGCCACCGTGCCCGCGGCCACCTCCAGCGCGCCGGGCGTGGTCAGCACGTGGGCTGCGATCACCGGATCCAAGCCGGTCCGCTGGCGCTGGAGGTCGTCGAGTACGTAGGCCGGATCGTCCAGGAGGGCCCGCAGGTCCCACACCAGCCACATCCCGAGTGGAGCACCGTGCGCGTAGCCGAAGGAGATCATCCGGAGCCGAGGAGGAAGAGAAGAAGCAGGCATACCGCCAGGGTGGCGGTCGGCGCGCCGGTCCCGGCAGGGGTTGCCTGTTGCCCATCGCCGCAGGCAACAGGCAACACCCCGATTTTTGCCCCCCAGGGCCGGGTCCGCTGCGATGATGGTCCGCGACGACGCCCCGACCCCCGAGAGGAACCCCCTGTGTCCGACCTCAGCGACGACCTGCGTAACCTCACCCCCGACCCCGACGACCAGCCTCTGAAAATCGAGGTGGACGAGGCGACCCGCACCGACAACCCCCAGGTCACGTTCCAGACGCTGGCCGAGGAGTTCGCCGAGCACTACCGCAAGATCCTCACCAGGCTCCCCGCGGACCGCAGGGCCGCCCATGAGCAGGGGTGGGAGGAGATCCACCGCAGCACGCTGGTGTACTGGGAGCAGACCAAGTGCAACGGCCACGACCCCGCGACCCTGTACGGATGGGAGACCGTGGCCGCCATGGTCGACATCTCCCAGCACATGCTGAACATCGCCGCAGAGGCTGCCGAGCAGGACGAGTAGGCACACTCACTACCGCGGGCCGCCCTGGAGCACAGGGCGGCCCGCGACGCGGTCGAGGACGTCCGCGCAGTCCGTCACACCGACGCGGCGGCGCCTGGCCCGGCCAGCCGGACACCAGTCAGCGCGGGCGCCGAAGTGCTCCGCGCTCGAACACGCCACGAACCGCCGCCCAGGCGCCGGCCAGGCCGCGCCGCACCGCGCCGGCACGGTGAAGCCCAGGCCCGCCCAGGCTCATGCCGCGGGACCGGGCCAGGTCCGTCAGGGCGTTGACCGCCAACAGCGCGGTGACCTTGTCGATCTGCAACCGGCCCAGCTCCGCCATCTGGACCTGTCCTCCGAGTATGCGGTCGTCGGCTTCATCGAACCGGGCCTGCCAGTGGCCCACCGCCCCCGCGATCACCATCGTGGGCACCGCCGACGGGCCGTCGGCGTCCAGGACACGGCGGGCCTGCACCAGCGCATCGCGCCGCCGCCGACAGCCCACGGCATCGGTGGTTCCGGCGACCAGGGCCGCGACCTGGCCCTGTTCGGCGATGGCGTGATCCAGGTAGCGGGCCAGCGCCGACCGCGCTTCCTCCGCGTACCGGGGGTGGGCGGCCGACAACGTGCTCAGGGAGTCCATGCACGCCACCGTAGAAGACCGGCCTGTGGCCCGGCACCCCAAGAGCGCCTTCTGGCCGCGACCGGACACCAGGCCAGCTCTCCCCCAGTAGGGGCGGACGGGTTCCGTCTGCGTCTGGGGTGTGCTCCCAAGCCTGTGCGCCGACCGCAGGCAGCACGGGTGACATCGTCCGGACCGGTGCGCGTTCGTCGGGCAGCGGCACGGAGGCAGTGCCGCATCAGCACTGTATGGGGCACAACATGATGCCGGAGTCGTCAGGGTCGTGGCCTTGGTTCCTCCCACGTCCACCGCCCCGCGGGGGAGCCGTCCGGATGACGGCCGTAGGGCCACAGCGACGGGGGCGGCACAGCGAGCCCGCCGGCGTCCAGTACTCGCCTCTCGAATTTCGCTGCCGATTGTTCCTGCCCCGTTCGGTGCAGTTCCTCCAATAGAGAGGCGACATCGTGCGCATGGATGTTGGTGTGTACGGCTGCCCGGGCCGCCAGTTCCTCCGCGGCCTGTGCCTGCCCCGTTCGGTGCAGCGCTCCCAGCAGGGAGGCGACGGCGTGCGGGTGGGTGAGGTCAGCATGTGCGGCCGCTCGGGACGCCACTTCCTCCGCGGCCTGTGCCTGCCCCGTTTGGTGAAGTGCGACCAGTAGGCTGCCGGCGGGGGACGGGTTGGTGAGGTCGGCGTGTATGGCTGCCCGGGACGCCAGTTCCTCCAGGGCCTGTTCCTGCCCCATGTCGCGCAGCGCCTTCAACAGGAAGTTGACGGCGACCGGGTCGGTGAGGTTGGCGTGTACGGCGGGGTTGCGTGCCAGCAAGGCAGCCACAGCCTGTCCCTGTCCCGCTCCGTGCAGGTCCCTCAGGAGGGAAGCGACAGCGCTCGGGTCGGTGAGGTCGGCGTGTACGGCTGCTCGGGACGCCAGTTCCTCCATGGCCTGTTCCTGTCCCGTGTGTCGCAGCAACTCCAGTAGGACGCCAACGGCGCCTGGGTCGGTGAGGTCGGCGTGTACAGCTGCCCGGGACGCCAGTTCCTTCGCGGTCCGTGCCTGCCCCAAGTCGCGCAGCTCCCCCACCAGGAAGAACACTTTGCCCGGGTGAGAGAGGTCGGCGTGTACGGCGGGGTTGCGTGCCAACAAGGCAGCCGTGGCCTGCTCCTGCCCTGCGTCGCGCAGCTTCTCCAGTAGGAAGGCGACGGCGCGCGGGTCGGTGAGGTCGACGTGCGCGGCCGCCCGGGACGCCAGTTCCTTCGCGGCCCGTACCTGCCCTGCGTCGCGCAGCCCCTCCACTAGGGAGATGACGGCGCTCGGGTCGGTGAGGTCGGCGTGTACGGCGGGGTTGCGTGCCAACAAGGCAGTCACGGCCTGTCCCTGCCTCATGCGGTGCAGAACCTCCAGCAGGGAGGCGACGGCGTGCGGTTGGGTGAGGTCGGCGTGTACGGCGGGGTTGCGTGCCAACAAGGCAGTCACGGCCTGTCCCTGCCTCATGCGGTGCAGAACCTCCAGCAGGGAGGCGACGGCGCTCGGGTTGGTGAGGTCGGCGTGTACGGCTGCCCGGGACGCCAGTTCCTTCACCGCCTGTTCTTGCCCTGCGTCGCGCAGCTTCTCCAGTAGGAAGGCGACGGCGCTCGGGTTGGTGAGGTCGGCGTGTACGGCTGCCCGGGACGCCAGTTCCTTCACCGCCTGTTCTTGCCCTGCGTCGCGCAGTTTCTTCAGTAGGGAGGCAGCGGCGTACGGTTGGGTGAGGTTGGCGTGTGCGGCCGCCCGGGACGCCAGTTCCTTCACCGCCTGTTCCTGCCCTGCGTTGTGCAGCTTCTCCAGTAGGAAGGCGGCGGTGTCCGGGTCGGTGGGGACGGTGTGCGCCGCGATCCAGCCCGCACCATGCTGGTCGGGATCGGTTTCAGGCAACAGCAGCCTGACGGCCAGAAGCGCGGCCCGGGGGTGACGGGCCAAGATGGCCCGCTGGCTGAGTCGGACTGCGTGCCAGAGCAGGCCGCGATTCCGAGCCGCCTTCACCAGGATGTACAAGTCATCAGGGTCGGTGAGGTGTTCCTCTACGGCGTGCCAGAACGAAGCCGGAGGACACTTCTCCCGACGCGTGTGGTTGGCGTGCTGTTCGAGGTAGTCCTCCAACCGGTACACCGGCCCCTGCGCCGTGGAGGTGGTCTGGTCACTGCGGCGGGTCCGGACCAGCCGCAGCGGGGCCTGCCCGCCGTGCACCACCGTTCCCGCCTCCTCCAGGGCCTGGTCCACCCACTGGTCAGGCAAGGCGTCGAGTTCGTCGTCGGTGAGGTAGCCCTCCGCGGCCTGGACCAGGAAACCCAGGGGCAGGTGCAGGCTCACCCCGAGGCGGCGGGCGTCCATGGCCGCGTTCAAGAGCGCCCTGGCCCCCGGCGAGGCGGTCTCGTAGCGGCGCACGAGTTCGGGAGCCCCGGCCAGCGTCTGCGCCAGACGCCCGTCACGGACGTGCTCCAGGGCGTGGGCGAGTTGGCCATCACCGGATTGGGCGAGCTCTCGGGCGTTGTCGAGCTGGTCGTTGGTGAAAGCGACGGGGACCGTGACCTGCCGGCCCTCCAGCAGGGCCCGGGCCTGGGCATGCGCGTCCTGATGTCCCGGGTCGGGTTGGGCGGTCAGAGCGTCGCAGTACTTCTTCCACAGGGTGCCCAGGACCAGCACCGGACCGCGGGCGGGGTTGGTGAGCAGGACGTGCAGGGCCGCGGCGATCTGTTCACCGAAACGGGGGTGGGCGAGGTAGTGCTGGGACTCGTTGAGCCACACCACCGTGCGCGGACCCACCCGGCCCAGGCCCTCCAGCGCCGCCTCGGCGCGGGTGGGGTCGAAGGGATGCCACAGCCGCCATCCGTGCTCGGCCAGGGGCTGGACCGCTTCCCAGCAGGCGCGGGTCTTGCCGGTGGAGGACAATCCGACCAGCACCACCATGCGACTGGACCCGCCCAGGGCGGCCCGGACGGCGCGGTCCAGGACGTCGTCGTGGTCCCGCCGCACGTATCCGGGCAGCCGTGCCGTGTCGCGTTGGGGCACGCTCACGGTCGCAGCGGGTGAAGTCGGAGGGCTGCCCGCCACGCGCATCTCCAGGTCGTGGGGGTCGCATTCACCGATGGGCCTGCCCGGTGCGGGCCGGGGGGCGGGCGCGGGCGGGTTCGGCGGGGAGATGATGGCCGTGTGGGCCTGGATCACGGTGCTGTGGGAGAGGTCGCCGATGATCGTGTTGGCGGCGTGCGTTGACGGGTCCGGAGCAGGGAGGTCCGGCGGGGCCGACCCGGGGGCGGCCACCGCCCCGACCTGGCCAGGCGGATCCGCGGCCTTGCGGCGTAGCTCCAGCAGGGGCCCGGGCTCCAGGCCCAGGGCCCGGGCCAGCGCCGTGATGGTCTCCTTCGTGGGCAGCGGCCCGGTGCCATTGAGCGCGTTGCTGACCGTGGTCCGGCTCAACCCAGCGCGGGCGCGCAGTTGTTCCTTGGTCAGCCCCGACCGAAGGCGGGCGGTGTCCAGGCGCTCACTCAGTTCCTCCCGAGGGCCGGCCTGGTCCACATCGCCTCCCGTCGCGACCGCCTCATATGTGCGTCGGTGTTCATCTTTGTCCAGGCGGTCACCGGCGGCCACCCCTTCGGCCACATTCGATCCCGTCGACTGGACACCGATGACGGAGGAGAACCGACATGTCCGCGTGGATCGTATCCCTGGCTTTGTCCGGTGCCGTGGTCACGGTCGTGGCCGTACTGGCCGGGGCCGGCGCCGCCTACCTGGCCCGCCGCGACGGCGCCACCTACCCCAAGGCCATCCGCCACGCCGCGGCGACGCTGGCCGCCACCCTCACCCTGGCCGCGGTCCTGGCCACGGCCCTGGCCGCACTGGTCACCCTGCTCCGGTGACCACCGTCCTCTTCAAGGGGGCCTCACCGACGCGAGGGCGCCGCACGGGGACACCCCGGCGGCGCCCCGACTCGTGCGCACCAGTCACCCCCTGTGCGAACACAGGGATCGACCAGTGTCTTCGCCCCCACGTCGGAGCCTGCGCCGGGAATCATGGGGCTCCCCGATTGCTGGGCCCTGCACCGAGCGCTAACGTCCGCACACCGACTCGTCGGCGCCGGTGGCCACAGCCCCGGCCGGGAGCCCGGCCGTGCGCACCGGGCGCGGGAGCATCTCCACCAGCAGCGCCTGAGCCCCGAGTGCGCGCGGCGCATCGCGCCGGTACGCGGCGGTGAGCGGGATCCCGTAGTAGGCCGTCCCGGGTTCGGGCCAGGTCGGATCCAGTGCCGCCCCGTCCGACAGCCGCCCGGCCCAGGCGTGCGGAAACGCCCAGGTGCTCCCTGCGAACGGCGTGGCATAGCCCTCCACGTACACCAGCCCGTCCACGGCATCGGCCAAGTGGGCGGCGAACTCATAGCAGTGCCCGGGGTACCCGCGCCAGTCCTCCAGGTCCTCGGGCAGCGGTACCGGTCTCCACGCCCGGCCCTGGTCCAGCACCAGGGCCTGCGCGGACCCGTACCGCTCCCCCACCGCCGCCGGATGGAGGTCGGCGATCTGACCGATCGACGCGAGCAGGGACCGGCCGATGTCGCCCAGCTCCCCGGCCGGCGCGCCGCCGGGGTCCGGCGCCGAGGCCGTCACCGGGCCGGACACCGGTTCTCGGCAATGCGGTGCGTGTGCAGGCCGCACCCGGCGCCACCGGGGCCCCGGAGATAGTCCTCCGCGGCCGCCGTCGCCCTGGCGAACGCCTCTGCCAGCCCCGGAGGCACATCACCGGCGGCGTGCAGTACGGCCACAGACCGAGGCAGCCCCGGCCGCAGCCGAACAGGCACGCCGTCCAGCGGAGAGGGCAGATCGCGAGATGCGTCACGGGGCGTCGGTGAAGCAGTCTCAAACATCAGAGTCCTCCCTTTCCGGGCGGTAGAGACCGCGGAGGTCCCACAGGGTGACGAACAGGTACCAGCCGACGAACACCAGGAACGCGGCACCCAGCACCATCAGGGCGATCCCGGAGACGACCGGGGCCAAGCGCACGGCCAGGAGGAACCCCAGGCCGATCGCCCCGCCCAGGCCGGACCACAGCCAGGGATGGCGGTGCAGAACGGACAGCAGGCGGTCGGTGCTCACTGGCCGTTCTCCTTTTCCGTGTCCGGCGGGGCCAGGAGAGGTAGCGGCCGGTCGTCGTCGGAGACGTCGACCAGCGGGCCGCTGGTCACGGTCACGCTCGTCTTCTCGAGGCTGCCGCGCTGTACAGCGGCGAAGCGGCGGGGGGTCTCGTCTGTGCTCATCCGTCCATTCTCCGCTCAGGTGCCGGCACAGGGGAGGTCTTCCCCGGAGCCGTTCTCACCGGTCTTCTCGTCGTTGGTCGTGTCGCAGTGGGGCGGACCGGCCCGTTGGGGTCACCGGGCGTCCTCTCCGGCCGACTCCGGACGATAGCTGTGGGCTTCGCGCGAGCACGTCCAGCACCACCCGGTTCATCCCGTCCACCCCCGCCCCGGGGTGTAGGTGGCGCCCGGGGGCATCCCGAGCTGTTCGCGCTGGAACCGGCCATGCCGCCACAGGTACACGAGCCAGTCGGGCACCTCCCGCCAGTTCTCGCCCGGTTCGGGCAGCCGCGGCAGCGCCGGGATCGGCTGCGTGAAGTGCGCGGCGTCGCGCTCGGCCGAGTAGGGCCGCCACTCCACCGCGCAGGCGTCCACCGCGTCGGGGGTGTCGTGCTTGACGCACCGCTGCTCACGCCAGGCCCGCAGCGCGTCCGTGCTGCCGCCCATCTGGTACACGCCGATCATCCCGGCGGTGGACCAGCGCACGTCCAGGCCGCCGTTGATACGGTCGCGCCGGCCGTCCATCACGTGGTTGCGGCACCGGCGTCCGGCCTGAGTGCGGCCCACGCACTGCAAGCGGACGGAGGGCACCACGAGCCACTCGTCCTTGTACGGGTCGTCCTGGCGGGGGATCTCCACCAGGTGCGGACCGTGGGCTTCCTCGTGGGGGTCATGGAACTTCACAGGATTCGTTTCCTCGTCCGAAGGGTCGTGTTCCCGGGGTAGGTCGAAGATGGGGTCACAGCGGGGGGAGCTGGTTGACGAAGTAGCCGATCACCCCACCGAGGAGGAGAGAGATTCCCCCCGTGATGGTATTGGAAATGTACGTCACCCGATGCTTCTCCCAATGCGTGGGCCGCGTCGACCGGGGTGCGTTGATGATGCGTGCCCCTACGGGAAGCTTCGCGGCCCGGAACATGTAAGAGGTGATGGTGCTTATTAGCGCCGAGAAGATCAAAGCGGACGAAGCTGCTGTAATGAATACCTGGGCTGGTGGTGCGTCCTCTTGTGTCAAGAAGTAAAAAAGGATCACCATGGCCAAGAGGCATAGTGCCACGGGGCCAGCCAGCCCGTAGAGGAGCGCCTGCTGCCGCACCCTTGTCATCGGTTTCCCCCTGCGCTCTGCACAGGCGTCCAGGATCCTCTGGGCGGTGCCCAGTGCTGCGTCGTCCGGGTTGACGATGTGGATTTTCGCCTCCCCGGGATCCAGGGTAACCGTCAAAGAAGTCTTCCCCCTCTCGCTTTTCATGGTGAGGGAATTGATCTCCTCCCTGTCATAATCCTTGAAATCGGAAGGCAGTTCACCCTTGCTTCCCGCGTCGTCGTGAAAGTCGATCTCTAGTGTGTCGAACGAGCCGTGGATGATTGTCGCGATGTCCACGAGTTCCTCTTGGAAGAGGACGATGGGGCCGAGGTCGAAGGATTTAGTGGGATCCTTTGATCGAGTGATCGGCATCTGCGAGATCCTTGGGGGTCGTAGTAGAGGTTCTCCAGCGATCAGTTTGCCGGGGGTGGCTCGCTGCTGCTTTCACCGGGCCGTAGCCGGGCGGAGGCTCCCGCCGGCGTTCAGTGCGACATAGAGGGTGTCGCCCAGGGCGCCGGCGGGAGGTGCGGTGACGGTCCCCTCTCCTACTGGTTGTCGTAGGCATGGGCGAGGGCGCGCAGCGCTTCGGCGACCTGCGGGTACTTGTTGATCGGGGGCCGGTTGGGGCGAAGGGCCATCACCCCCCTCAGGGCGCCGCTGATGGTGGCCTGGTGCCCGGTCTCCACGACCTGCACCAGGTGGTGGAGCGCCCTGTAGGTGTTCGCCCACCCCAGGTCGCCGCTGCCCAGGTGCGGGGCGGCGGCCGTGATGAGCCGTCCCACCGCCACGGCCAGCTCTGGCGCCGAGGGCAGCGTCCGGGCTGCGGCGTCCTGCCATGTCTGCTCCGGATCGCCCAGGTCCCCCAGATCCAACCCCAGCTCCCCCGGGACGGGGCCGGGGTTGTCGGCGCGCCAGCGTTTCCAGGCCGCCGCCAGCGTCTCCCACGCCAGGGTGAGCGCACCAGGGTCGTCGGCGGGCAGGTCGATCTCCTCCAGAGCCGCCACCTGGTCCAGGGCCTCGGGCAGCTCATCGGCCAAAGCGGCGTCCAAGTCGGCGAACAGCGCGTGGAAGGCCGGTGCGGCCGCCACCGGGGCGTGCCCGGGAGCGTCGGCGGCCAGCAGCCCGACCCGGGCGGCCCGAATGAGGCCGCCCAGGTGGCGGGCCACGTCCTCGGGCAGGCCGGCGTCGGCGACCAGCATGGGCACGTTGACCGGGGCCTCCAGGTGCCGGGCGTGGGTCTGAAGCTCCAGCACCAGCTCCCCCCACTCCGGGAGCCCGTACGCGTCCAGGTGCGGCAGGGCGTGCAGCAGCGTCCGCATCCGCCGCGGATCCCTGCTGGTCAAGGCGGGATCGACCGCCGCCAGGGCGTGGCGCAGCACGCCGTCGCGCTGGCGGCGCGCGGCCAGGTGCGCGGCGGTGGCGAAGCGGCCCACGGATGCGGCCAGCGCGGTGGCCGCCGCGCGGGTCAGCCCGCCCCGGTGCAGGGCCAGACCGTACCCGGACAGTCCTGCCCCCTTACCGTCCTCGGGTTCGGACCCGGCGGGGGGTTCGGTGGGGCCGGTGGCGATCCGGTGCAGCACCTGCCAGGCGCGGGCGGTGTCCGGTTCACGGATGAGCTGCGCGACGGCGGGTCCGTTCACCGCGGACAGTGAACGCACCACCCGGCCCAGGGCCGCGGCGTTCCCGGTGCGGTAGGCGTCGATGAGTGCGCCCAGCCCCTCGCCCAGGGGGTGGCCGATCCCGGAGCGCACCAGCGCGGGAAGGACGTCGCGGTCGCACAGCTGCGCCAGGGGTTCGGCGGCGGCCGTGGGCAGTCCGGCGGCCGCCACCAGGTCCGGGCGCGGGGTGAGCGGCCCCCAGTTGCGCCACGCGCGCTCCCACAGCCGCTCCCCGGCCGTGCCGAGGAGGCGTGCGCGCTCGGCGTCGCCGAGTGCGGCCACGGCCGCCAGCGGCTTCTCCAGCAGGGTGGGGGCGCCGGTGTCGATGGCATTGGCCAGGGCGTCCAGCGCGTTCGCGGCGGTGCCGGGCTCCAGCTCGGACGGCACCTGGCGGATGTGCCCGGCCAGGGCCAGCAGGTTCTGCACCGCGTCCCATTCTGACCGCGTGGGGGTGCTCCGGGGGGTGCCGCCGCTGCCGGGCGGCACGGTGGCCGGCAGCGGTGCGCTGTCGGCGTCCCAGGCCCGGTGCGCCTGCTGCCACAGCCGCTCCCCGTCCTCGCCCAGAGCGCGGGTCCGCTCTGCGGCATCCAGGCCGGCCACGGTCGCCATCGCCTGGTCCACCAGGTCCGGGACACCGACGTGAAGCGCCTGCCCCAGGTCGCGCAGTGCCCTGGCGACCGGCCCCGGGGCCAGGACGGGCAGCAGCACGTGGATCCGCTCGTACAGCTCCACCAGCGGGTGCACCGGCCTGTCGGCGGCGCCCGGTGCGGCCGCGGGCGGGGCGTCCAGGGCGGCGACCGCGGTGTCGGAGGCCAGGGCCCACGGGCTGTCCCGGACGGCCTCGCGCAGGATGTCCAGAAGGTCGGCGCGGGTGCCGGGCCGCACCCCGGCGAACTCGGTCAGGGCCTTGTGGGCGCCGTCGTTCTTGGGGTGGCGGGCCGCGGCCGCGGTCACCGCGGCCAGGGCCGGGTCGGTGAGCCAGTGGCCCACCAGGTGGGGGGTCTCCTCCAGGGTGGCGGTGAGCAGGACCGCGCCCAGCAGCCGGGCGGCCGCGTGGGCGAGGTAGGGGCCGGGCGGGTCGGCGATGGCGGCGATGAGGTCGCTGGCGCGGGAGATGTGGGCGCCCAGGGTAGGGGGCAGGGGGGCGGTGTAGTCGGGGTGGCGGGCCGCGGCGCGGTCGAACTTGTCGCGGGCGCCGTCGGCGGTGAGCCCCAGGGCTTTGCCGATGCGGGGCCAGGACCAGCCGCGGCTGCGGGCGGCGCCGATGGCCATGAGGGCGGCCCGGTCCACGGCGGCCTCGGCGGGGGTGATGCCGCGCAGGAGCCGGGTCAGGTCGGGGTCGGTGGTGTCGGGGGCGGGGCGGCCGCCGGTGGCCTCCAGCGCGTCGGCGGCCGCCAGCAGGGCGCGGGCCGCTTCCGGCGACGGCGGGCCGGGGGTGCGCCCCGCAGAAGACTGTGCGGTGCTCGGACCCCGGTGCGCGGACCCGGGGGCGGGCTCCACAGGCACGGTGCAGGTGGTCGGCTTCGTACTCATGGGGGCGAAGCTACACGCCTCAGGCCGGTGACCGCAGGCGAACGCCGCATTCGGATCGCCTGGTTTCCACCCCGCAGGGCCGAAGCCGGGGCCGAACACCGGATGCCCCATGCGGGGGATCACCCTGGTTCGAGGATGCGGGGGTTTCCCCCGCCCGCGCATAACTGGCCTTATGCGCCACCGTCCATGATGGACGATCCTCATTTCTCAGAAAACTTTCGGGAAGCAAGCTACGATCACCTGTGACAGACGGGGCCGGTTTTCGCGGGTGGGCATGTCTGACCTGTGAGCACCCCCGAACCGTGACCCCAGAACCACGACCGTCCATGAGGAGTCCCCGATGGGCCCGACCGACCCCGCGCGCTCGCCCGCAGCGCGCACCGACCGCATCCACCGAGGGGGGCGCCGATGAGCCGGCTCCTCACCGCCCCCGACGGCGCCGTGTGGGCCGAACAGGTCCTCACCGCCCGCTACCCCGAGCTGGAGGCGCAGGCGCACGGCATCGCCTCGGTGTTCGCCGTCCTGGCCGTCTCCAGGCTCGCCGCGGATGTCACCCTGCGCCAGCTCGGCGTGGACGGCGTGGAGCCGCTCACCCCCGACCAGGCCCGCGCCGGCCTGGTCCTGGTCGAGGACGCCACCCGCGCCCCGCGCTTCGCCGAGCTGCTCCTGGCCCACAGCGCCCACGCCCTCGGAATGACGTGGGAGGAGATCGCCGTGGTGCGCCGCAAGACCAGCGGCTCCAGCTACCGCAAGCGCCTGGACCGCATCCAGGCCGAGTTCTTCATCCCCACCTACGAGCTGCCCGCCCGCCCGGTACTGGGCGAGTACGGCAAGCACGCCAAGGCCCTGCTACAGGAGGCGCTCGAGGGCCGCCTGGTGAACCCCCACCAGAACGCGGCGGCCGCCGACCTGCTCGCCGCCCTGCTGTTCGTCCGCACCGAGGCGGGCCAACCCGCGCAGGCGCTGCGGACCTGGCTGGAGACCGCGAACCTGGCCCCCGCCCTGGAGGCCCTGGAGGACCTGGCCACCGACCAGGCCCGCGCCGCCCAGGACCTGCTCACCGCGCACACCACCGGTGACCAGCACTTCCGCGCCTCCGTCGAGAGCCTCGTCGTCCTGGCCCTGTCCCACCTGCCCGACCCGGAGCACCCCATGTCCACAGACCCCCGCGCCCAGCCCCCCGGCTCCCCCGCACTGGTCCTTCTGTCCCAGGCCGCCCGCACCTTCCTGGCCTGGTGGCTGGAGGAGGACGACCCCGACACCGCCCGGACCATCAAGCAGCGCGGGACGGCGCGACTGGACGCCGAGCGCATCGACGCCCTGCTGGAGGAGCTGAAAACCCCGGACAACGTCGCCGGCCACGAGGAGGCCGTGCAGGACCTGCTGCGCGCGCGGGGGGAGCTGGCCGAACTGGACGCCGCTCGCACCGACATCGCCCGCATGCGCGAGATCGGTTGGGAGGGCTTCCAACGCGAGGTCGAGGACGCCCAGGCCGCCGCCGGAGACATGTACCCCGACGGGTTCGGCCGCCTCTGCGACGCGCTGGGGCTGACCGGGGTCTACCGGGAGGCCGGCTTGACGGACGACCCCACCGAGGACGACGTGCAGCGGCGCGCCCGCGCCTTCGGCCTGTCGCCCACCGTGTACCCGCGCTGACGGGAGGAAGCCCTCATGGAATTCGCTGACCTGTGGCGCAGGCTCACCGGCCGCGGCGCACGCACGGGACCCGATGAGGCCGCCGACCCGTGGCGGTCCCCGGAGGGGGCCCGGCTGCTCGGGCGCCTGCACCGGGCCAACCCCGGCCTGGCCGCCGGGGTCGAACGAGGGCGTGAGCGGCGGGGAGAACCGGCGCCCGCACCGGAGCCGGGGGCCGTCGCCGCACCGGAGCCGGGCGGTCCCCTGCACGCCCACGAGGTGACCCCCGACGATGCCGCCTGGATGCGCAGGATGGCGCACGCCCACTTCGCAGACGATGCGGTGGTCATGCTGCCCTCGGGGCGGACGGTCAGCGGCGCGGAGGTGCGCCGGTGGATCCAGGAGCAGGGCTGACGGTGTGAGCCCTGCGCCGGGCCGGTCCGCCCGGCGCAGGGAACCGGCACGAGATCCGAGATCGTCAAAGTGACGGTCTTAAAATTTTCTCGTCAAAGTGACGACATCACGCTAGATCCGCGCTATGATGGTTACATCAGAGATCGTCAAAGCGACGAGAAACGGAGTGGTCGTCATGGTGGCAACCCGCCGGGTGGGTCCCGGGCAGAACCCGTACCTGTCCCCGGAGGACGTGCGGACCGAACTCGCGGCCGAGGTCGAGGCGCTCCCTGCCGTCGAACTGCTGGCCCAGATCCTCGCCGCCCTGGAGCCCACCGACGTCCCCGCGAACGCCACCGTGGCCCTGGCCCCCACCCGCACGAGCGTCGCCGTCGGCGGCCGTATCGGCGACGACGACCGGGAACTGACCGTGGCCGTCATCGGGGAGGGTTACGACCACTACCCCCGCACCCCCGCCGAGTCTGCCGCCCCCCGCGCGGACCGGCCGCTGCCCCTGGACGAGGTCGCCGCCCACGTGGACCCCGCCGACGGGGACTATGTCCTGTTGCTGGAGATCCTGCGCGCCCTGGCCGCCGTCGACCCCCAGATGAGCGTGGAGGCCATCGCCCCCGCCTACTGGGGGCCCGAGGTCATCGTTCGCACCCCGGGCGGCGACCGGCTCACCATCGCCACCGGCTGACCACCCACCCCGGGGCCGCCGCCCCGTCCTGGCGGCGGCCCCACCACACCGAGAACGGAGCACACCGTGGACCACCGCAAGGAAGCCCCCCGCACCAGCGCCGAGGACGTCGCCGAGCTGCTGGCCGCCATGTTCGCCGAGTACCCCATGAGCGACGGCCCCAAGACGACCATCGCCCTGACCGGCCCCGACGGCAAGACCCACAAGGCCGAGGCTGACCCCGAACAGCTCGGATGGCTCGGCAACCAGATCCAGGCCGGGCACGCCGACGCCGACCGCTCCCACTACGACCACCCCGACCACGGCGTGTGCGCCCACTGCGGACAGCACGAGGACGCCGTGCAGATCTGACCACCCACCCAAGGGCCGCCCCGACCCGTCCACGGGGCGGCCCTCCCCGATCACCACCCCGACAGGAACACCGTGACCAGAGACCGCCTCACCGCCGACGACGCCGTGCGCATCCTGACCGCCCGCTACCCCGACCTTCCCGCCCAGGCCGGAACCGGCACCCCGCACACGTTCGCCGCGCTCGCCGTCGCCCGCGTGGCCGCCGACCTCAGTCGCGGGCCCGCCGACGGGTACGCCGCCGCGCCCGTGACCCGCCAGGAACTGGACGCCGCCACCGTGCTGATCAGCGACGCCCACACCGGCATCGAGCACGCCGAGGTGATCATCACCGCCGCCCAGTACGCCCACGACGGCGTTTCCTGGGACGACCTCGCCGCCCTGCGCGGCCACGCCGGGGGAGCCAGCACCCAGAAGCGCCAGAGCAGGCTGATCGAGCGGCTCGGCGTCCCGGACACCGTGCTGCCCGTGGCCCCGACCCTGCCCGCGCACACCAAGCGCGCCCGCGCCCTGGTCGAGGCAGCCACCGCCGAGGAGCCCACCAGCCCCTACCTGGCGGCCCAGGCCGCCGACGTGCTCGGCGCGCTGCTTCTGGCCGCCCGGTACGACCAGGCCACCGGCGCCGACCTGCGCGCCTGGACCGAAGACCCCACGTTCACCGGAG